>NZ_CAPF01000067.1:0-54999 GCF_000321165.1 Enorma timonensis | reverse complement strand
GGCGCTGCGGCCGACGGCCCCACGACGGGCGATGCGCCCGCGGCCGAGGGCGGCGCCGCCGAGCCCGCCGCCGGCGAGGAGCCGGGTCACGAGCCCGCGCCCGGCACGGGCGGCAAGCTCGCCTTCACCCCCGCCGTGATCCACGTCATGGAGGCGGCGTTCCGCCAGGCGCGCAGCCACGACCAGACCTACGTCTCCACCGAGCACCTGCTGCTCGGCATCGTCGACGAGACCTCATGCCGCGCCATGGACATCCTCTTGCGGCTGGGCGTCTCCGCCCCGGCGATCCGCCAGGCGGTGGAGCAGCTCATCTCGAAGGACCAGGGCAAGCGCCCCATGGCGGGCGCGGGCTTCGGCCGGCCGGGCGCGGGGCTGCCGTTCTTCTCCGGCGAGGCCACGGGCGGCAAGCAGGACAAGGGCGGCTCGATGCTCGAGCAGTTCGGCACGAACCTCACCGCGAAGGCGCGCGCCGGCGAGCTCGACCCGGTGATCGGCCGCGAGCGCGAGATCGGCCGCATGATGGAGATTCTCTCGCGCCGCAACAAGAACAACCCGCTCATCCTGGGCGACCCGGGCGTGGGCAAGACCGCGCTCGTGGAGGGCCTGGCGCAGGAGATCGCCTCGGGCGACGTCCCGGAGAACCTCGTGGACAAGAACATCTGGGCGCTCGACCTGCCCGGCCTCGTCGCGGGCGCGAAGTACCGCGGCGAGTTCGAGGAGCGTCTCAAGGGCGTCATCCAGGAGTGCACGGACGCCGACGACGTGATCCTGTTCATCGACGAGATGCACACGCTCATCGGCGCGGGCTCCGCGGAGGGTTCCATCGACGCGAGCTCCATGCTGAAGCCCGTGCTCGCGCGCGGCGCGTTCCAGATCATCGGCGCCACCACGGCCGAGGAGTTCCGCAAGTACCTCACGAAGGACCCGGCGTTCGAGCGGCGCTTCCAGTCCATCGACGTCGAGGAGCCGAGCATCGAGGACACCGTGAAGATCCTCACGGCGCTCGTGCCGCGCTACGAGGAGCACCACCACGTGCGCTACACGCCCGAGGCCGTCGAGGCGGCCGCGAGCCTCTCGGCGCGCTACATCCAGGACCGCTTCCTGCCCGACAAGGCTATCGACCTCATCGACGAGGCCGGTGCCCGCGCGCGCATCGCGAAGAACCGCGCGCCGGAGGGGCTGCGCGCCGCGGAGGCAAAGGTCGCCGAGCTCAAGCGCGCCATGGACGAGGCGTCCGAGGCGGACGACATGAACCGCGCCGCCGACCTGAAGGAGCAGGAGCACGAGGCCGAGATCGCACTCTCCGAGGCGCGCGCCGCCTGGACGGCGGAGCTCGACGCGAGCCCCATCACCATCGACGTGCCGCAGATCGCCGACATCGTCTCCGTCGCGTCCGGCGTGCCCGTGTCGTCGCTCACCGAGGACGAGAGCCGCCGCCTGCTCGCGTGCGAGGACGCGCTCAAGACGCGCATCATCGGCCAGGACGAGGCGGTGGCCGCCGTGGCGAAGGCCATCCGGCGCAGCCGCTCGCCGCTCAAGGACCCGCGCCGTCCCGGCGGCTCGTTCATCTTCCTGGGCCCCACGGGCACGGGCAAGACCGAGCTTGCCAAGACGCTCGCCGAGTACCTCTTCGGCAGCAAGGACGCGCTCATCAGCTTCGACATGAGCGAGTTCGCGAGCGAGTACGAGGTCTCGAAGCTCATCGGCTCGCCCCCGGGCTACGTGGGGCACGAGGAGGGCGGCCAGCTCACGAAGGCCGTGCGCCGGCACCCGTACTCCGTCGTGCTCTTCGACGAGATCGAGAAGGCGCACCCGGACATCTTCAACATCCTGCTGCAGGTGCTCGACGAGGGACGCCTCACGGACGGCCAGGGCAAGACGGTCGACTTCCGCAACACCGTCATCATCATGACGTCGAACGTGGGCGCGCGCGAGATCGCGCAGGATTCGAGCGTGGGCTTCGGCACTACGGGCGAGGCGGGGCTCACGGCCGGCGAGATCAAGAGCCGCGCCATGGGCGAGCTCAAGCGCCTCTTCCGTCCCGAGTTCCTGAACCGCGTGGACGACATCGTGGTGTTCCAGAAGCTCACGGGCGAGAGCCTGACGGCCATCGCCGAGCTGCTGGTGGACGACCTGCGCCAGCGGCTCATCGCCAACGGCATGAACATCCGGCTCACGGACGCGGCCATCGCGAAGATCGTGTCGGAGGGCACCGACCTCACGAACGGCGCCCGTCCGCTGCGCCGCGCCATCCAGCGGCTCATCGAGGACCCGCTTTCCGAGGAGCTCCTCGCGGGCGAGTGGAAGGCCGGCGACACCGTGGTCTGCGATGTGGACGGCGGCGCGTTCGTGTTCAGCCACGGCACGGGCGAGATTCCCGCGCCGCGCGGCGAGGGCGCGCTCGGCGGCTCGTTCGAGCAGGCGCCGCATTCCGGCGGCGCGTCGCCCCGCGCGGGCGGCGGTGGCGCGGGCGGCCTGCAACAGGTCGGCGCCGGCGCGCGGGCATAGCGCATGTGCGGGGCGGTCTCCTTCGCGGGGCCGCCCCTTTTGCTGTTGTATGGCGTGCCGCCGTGCGCCAACCGCGCCGCCGCCGTGGCCACGCCCTGCGCCGCCGCGCCGTGTCGCCATCCTGCCCGGCCGCGCCGCGTCGCTCGCGCACAAAGTTGACGGATTTCAACGCGAAGGCGACCTTGCGAGCGGCTTCATGCAAAGAGTTGTCAACTTTACACGCGAACGGCGGTGCGACGAACGCGATGCAACCATTCGCTCTGGCTTGTATCATCTGATTTTCAACTTCTCCAACCTTATAGACCAGGGTAAACTATGGAGTCCATGACCGAATTCGGCCTATGGTGCCTTGCGGTGCAGCGCTTTGCACTCTCGATGCCGTGCCACCTTGCAGCATTTTGGTAATTCACGGTCTGAACGCGTGGGTGAACAATGATGTCAGGGGATGCGGGAAACCGCACACGATCGGGAGGAGGAGACCGGTGAAGCTCAACAGCCGCCAGATTCAGCTGCTTCGCTCGGTCGCTCGCTCCGCGAACGGAATCGCCCTGGAAGCGGTTTCCGAAGCGCATGGTATATCCCAGCGCACCATCTATTACGACATCAAGACGATCAACGATTTCTGCGCCACGAACGATTTGGGCGTCCTGCGCGTCGTAGATTGCCATATCGTGGGTAGCGTGGATTGGGAGCGTGCCTGGCAGCTGCTCTCGCAGGGATCGCGCTATTACTTCTCGGCTCCGGAGCGGCGTGCCATGTCGCTCATGTACATCGCCCTTTCGAGCGAGCGCATCACCATCGGTAGCCTCACCGAGACGTTCGACGTGAGCCGCAACACCACGATCGCGGATATTCGCGATATGAAGGAATGCCTCGATACCTTCGGCATCAGGCTTGTGAGCTATCAGAAGCTCGGTTACCAGATTCGGGGTGAAGAGGCGTCGATCCGCAAGGTGCTCTGGCATGAGCTCCAGCGCCTTGAGGGCATGGAATGCCTCACCACGCTCCGCGACTTCTTGCAGCGGACGCTCGTGGCGAAGACGGGCGAGGATATCGACTTCTTCGAGCTCTGTCGCTGTCTCATCAAGCAGTATGAGACCGATCTCGAGACGCGCTGCTTCCTTGAGGGCAACGGCCTCGAGAGCACCATGATCCAGATTTCGTGGCTGCGCAGCCTCGACGGCCATTTCATCACGATGGGTCGCGAGGAACAGGCGGCGCTCATGGACACGCTCGCTTACCGTTCCATCCTCCGCAGCGCCGAGAAGCTCAAGGTGAACGGCATCCATCTGCCTTCTGAGGAGCTCCTGTACCTCACTTCCCTGCTGTTGGGTGTGAAGACGGCCGACTTTGCCAGCCAGCGCGAGGAAGACGAATACGTGAGCAAGCTCGCCGAGCGTCTTTCGACCAATTTTGAGCGCGTGAGCTGCCTGAACTACATCGATAAGGGAATCGTGTGCCGGCAAATCACCCATCATATTCGCCCGATGTACTACCGCATGAAGTACGGTTTGCAGGCGAGCAACCCGCTCACGTCGGACATCAAGAAGATGTATCCGCTCTCATTCGAGTTCGCGCGGCGCGCGACGCGTCTCACCGGCCTCGACCAGCTGGATGATAACGAGATCGCCTACCTTACCATCTATCTCACCGCAGGGCTCGACAGCAAGATGTTCGAAGATGGCGATACGAGTTCCACCAAGGTGCTGATCGTGGGCGCGGCGAACATGTCCACCATCATGCTCATCCGTCAGCGCATCATGGATGCCTGCGGCATGAATTTCGATTACTCTTTCATGGATGTCGCGAAGCTCCGTCGTTGGATGCTCGACCGGTATGCGCTCGTGATCGCCCTCGAGAAGCTGCCCGACCAGCTGATGGGCGAGAACGTGGTAAAGGCAACGCCCCTGCTTACCGACGAGAACCTTGCGAGCATCTTTGAGATTCTGAAGAAGAACCGCATCGTGTCGCGCTACAACGGCGTTATCGAAGAGATCGTGGACATCTTCAAGAACGTCATCCCTGAGCGCGACCACGATTACCTCGAGTCGGACAAGCTGTACTTCGAGCTGTTCCGTTATTTCAACGAGCGTGATTACTCAAGCGCGCTCGAGTCGCGCACGGTGGTAAGCGAGCCGCGCACGGTGGTAAGCGAGCCGCAGATCGCGAAGCAGATCGTGAGCGTTCCCGCCGAATCGACTTGGCAGGATGCGGTGCTTGCCGGCTGCCAGGCAATTTGCGAGGAGACCGGGTCGCGTTTGCTCGTGGAGCGCATGCGCAACCTCGTGACGAGTCCCAAGTTCCAGTGGTATCGCATGGCGGAGGATGCCGTGGTGGTGCACTGCCCCATGCAAGGTGACGCTTGCGGCCATGTGGGCGCGCAGGTTGTTCTTGCTGGGGGGGGCGTGCTTCCCTGATGGCAAGCCCGTCCAGGCGATTTTCTGCCTCACGACCGTAGACCGCTATTCCCACTGGGGAACCCTGTACGGAATCTATACCGCTTATTCAGACGAGCAGCGCTTTGCCGCCGCCCTTGATGGGTGGCGCGGTTGCGCGCTGCCGGTCGAACCAGCAGAAAGCCGGAGGTGATCGGCATGGCACGCGAACGCGCGTATAGCGAGGCCGGGCATGACGGAGCCGATGTCGCGATGGGTGCCTCTGCGCGCGCAATTCCCGGCGGCGTCGGATCGGAAGGCGTTGCGTCCGAGGCACAGCCCGTCCGCAAGCTCAGCCGCAAAGAGCGGAAGCTCTACGGCGGCGAAGCGCATTGCCTGTGGTGCGGCGCGCTCACAGAGAGTCCGTATTATGTGGTGAACCCCGGCGGCGAGCCGGTGCTCAAATGCTGCTGTCAGGAGCACCTCGACCTCATCCAGCTCTTCATCGAACGCGATACCCGCTACAAGCGACCCTTCTGGATCGCGCTGTTCATCTGCTGCTTGGGCAGTCTGCTCTCACTCGGCTTCGAACCCGAGGGCCCTATCGCCTATGTGCCGCTCTTGGGTTTCGCCATCATCGTGATGGTGTGGCCGTCGCTGTTTACGCGCTATGAGTTCTACGCGCGCTTGGGTCTTGTGACCACAAGGCGAGTCTTTCGATTCTTCGCGGTGCTTGTGGGGTTGCTGGCGATTTTCTCGTCGCTCTCCGCATGGCTTCCTGTGCTGTAGGTTTCGCCCGTCGAGCGCTTCGCTCACGTGCATGAATGGTTGGAAGGAGGTGAACGATATGGGTCATCTACTCGATGAGCGGCTGGTTATCCTCGATGCCGATGTGAAGACGGCGGAAGAGGCGATCCATCTTATGGCCAGCCGGCTCGAGGAGCTCGGCTATGTTCGTCCGGGGTACGGCGACATGGTGTGTGAGCGCGAGAAGACGTTCCCCACGGGCTTGCCCGGCAAGACCATGGCGATTGCGCTCCCGCACACCAATCCCGACCTGGTGAACAAGGCGGCGATCGGCGTCATCGTCCCGAAGGAGTCCGTCCCCTTCAAGATGATGGGCGCGCCCGATGCCGACGCCACGCTCGACGTGAAGCTCATCATGCCACTGGTCATCAAGGATCCCAACACGCAGCTGAGCCTGCTGAAGGCCATGATGAACGTCATCCAGGATGGCGAGCTGCTCGAGCACATCCGTGCGTCGCATGACAAGGCCGAGATCATCTCGAGCCTCCAGATGCTTGAGGAAGCATCCGATTAGAGAGGAGCATGCAACATGCGTGCCGTTCGTATTCTTTGCGTCTGTGGTTCCGGTACCGCTACCTCCGCGATGCTCGCGGCGAAGCTCCAGGACGTGCTCGAGGAGCACGGCTATACGGCAGAGACCGACGAGACCAACCCTCCGGGAGTCGAGATCGCCACGACCGGGCGTGACTGGGATCTTATCGCCTTCACGAGCCCCGTCGAGGATTCCAAGGGCATCCCGACGCTCAATGCCACCGGTTTCCTGGTCGGCATTGGTGAGGACGAGTTCATCGAGCAGCTCATGGAGCAGATCGGCAAGCTCGATCTGAGCGAGTAGCCGCTTGGGATTCCGCCGCAGGCGGCGTATCTGCGCCGCCCGCCCCGGCAACACGTTAAGGGGGAACAATGGGCTTTTTTGATACCCTGAAGTTGATCTTCGACACATTCTCGAACTACATCACCGTGCCGATCATCATCTTCGTCATCTGCAAGATCTTCCGCACGCCCACCAAGCGTGCCTTCCAGTCCGCGGTGCTCGTGGGCGTCGGCCTTATGGGCATGTCCTTCGTGACCACCGCCTTCGGCAACGTGCTCACCCCGCTCATCCAGCGCATGGTCGACGTCTCGGGCATCGACAAGCCCGGTCTCGACATCGGCTGGCAGGCGGTCGCCTCCGTGGCGTACTCCACCGACCTCGGCATGATGTTCATCGGCGTCGGCCTGCTTTTCCAGGTTGCCGTGTGGTTCCTCAAGATCACCGACATCTTCATGCCGTCCGACCTGTGGAACAACTACTCCATCTCGGTGTGGGGCTCCTTCCTGTTCCTGCTCTGCGGAAACATGCCGCTCGCCTTCGGGCTCATGTTCTTCGTGAACCTCGTGACCCTGCTCATCGCTGAGTCCGTGCAGAAGCGTTGGTCCACCTACTACGGGTATCCCGGCTGCGCCATGACCGCGCCGCATCACAACGGCGATGCCCCCATGTATCTCGTGCTCAACGTCGTGTTCTCCAAGCTCGGCTTCGATAAGATCAAGGCCAACCCGCAGGCCATCAAGAAGAAGATCGGCTTCATGGGCGAGCCCATGTACATCGGTCTCGTGATCGGCCTCGTGCTCGGCATCGTGGGTAACGTCGATTGCCTCGCCACCATCGAGGCCTGGGGCAACATCGCCCAGGTCGCGGTGACCTGCGCGGCCGTCATGGCCATCTTCCCGCGTATCGCCGGCATGTTCGCTGCTGGCTTCGGCGCGCTTACCGAGTACTCGCACAAGACGCTCGCCAAGTCTAAGTGGGGCAAGGACCGCCAGTTCATCGTTGCTGTGAACGACGCTCTGGGTTACGGCGAAGCCGCGACCCTTACCACCGGCCTGCTTGTGATTCCGTTCGCCATCGCGGTGGCCTTCATCCTGCCCGGCAACGTCGTCATCCCGCTCATGGTGCTTCCGTCGCTGCCCTACATGGTCGAGATTCCCGTCGCCCTCTCCAACGGCAACGTGGTCAAGTCTCTCGTCATGGCAGTCATCGTCTTCTGCGCGAAGCTCCTCATGGCCTCCTACTGGGCTGCCGCCTTCACCCAGATCGCGGCAGAGACCGGTTTCGAGGCTGCCGTTGAGGCCGTTGCGTCCGGTACGTACGTGCTCGGCTTCATCATGTCCAACTGCACTGCTGGTCTCATCACCATGGCGTTCCTGACCCAGAACCCGATCATCATCGCTGCGGTCGTCGCCGTGTACCTGGTGCTCTTCGTGCTCTTCAAGAAGAACAAGGTTCGTTTCCAGGATTACCTCGAGTACCTCGCCACCGGCAAGCGTCCCGAGCATGCCGAGGAAGCGGCTGCGTAAGGTTGATGGCTTGGCTGCCATCATGCAAAGACCTTGATAGGTAATCGATAGGCGGCGGGGTGCGCTCGCGGTACCCCGCCGCCTGGAAAAGAGGATACGAAATGAAGATCGTGGTCATCGGCGATATCGTCGTGCCGTGCGACCTCTTGGTCGAAGCGGCGAAGACCCTCGATGACGCCGCCGAGGTAGTGGCGATCGAGTGGCCGTGCGCATCGCGCCAGGAGTTCCAGCATCGCTCGCAGAACCTTGAGAAGAACGGCCCGGAGGCCGAGCCGGTTCCCGACGAGGTGTATGAGGCCGTTGCGGATGCAGATGTCCTGCTCACGCATTTCTGCCCGGTTCCCGCTTCCGTGGTCGAGGCCGGCAAGAACCTCAAGCTCATCGGAACCTGCCGTGGTGGTATGGAGCACGTGGACGTGGCCGCCGCCACCGCGCGCAACATCCCGGTGATTCACTGCATCCGTAACGCGGAAGCGACCTCCGATTTTGCTATCGGCCTCATGTACGCCGAGACGCGCAACATCGGGCGCGCGCATGCCGCGCTCAAGCAGGGTGAGTGGCGCAAGGAGTATGTCAACAGCGGCTACACCACCTCGATGTGCGAGATGACGCTCGGCGTGGTGGGCCTCGGGCATATCGGCAAGCTCGTCGCCAAGAAGGGCGCCGGCCTGGGGATGAAGCGCGTCATCGCCTATGACCCGTTCGTCACGCAGGAGCAGGTTGATGAGATCGGCCTCCCCGTGACCATGGTCGGCGAGGAGGAGCTCTTCAGCACCGCCGACGTCATCAGCCTGCATCTGCGCCTCACGCCGGATACCGCCAAGTGCATCAACGAGCGCCTGCTCGGCCTCATGAAGCCCACCGCGTATCTCATCAACACGTCGCGTGCCGGCGTCGTCGATAAGGATGCCCTCGTGAAGGCACTGCAGGAGAAGAAGATCGGCGGCTGCGCCCTCGACGTGTTCTGGGAGGAGCCCGTCCCGGCGGATGACCCGATTCTCGCGCTCGATAACGTGACCATCACCCCGCATAACGCGGGCAACGTGGTGGACGCGCTGCCCAAGAGCCCGCTGCTTCTTGCTCGCAAGATCCGCGAGTACTGGGATACCGGCAAGAGCGACATGGTCGTGAACCTGAAGCAGCTTTCCTAAGACCACCCCTACTCTCTTCCCCTTCACTCCCCGTCGGGTTTCTCCACCTTTTTACGCCCGGCGGGGAAGGGGTGGGAGCGAACGCGGCGTACATGCGCCGCCCAATGCGTTCAAGCTATCGAGAGGATGATGTTCCATGATTATGGAAGCAGAGCGTCAGCAGATTGTTGACTACGGTAAGAAGATGAGCGCATCCGGCCTCTCCGTGGGTACGAGCGGCAACATCTCCATCTACGACCCCGAGACCGGTTATATGGCGATCAGCCCCTCCGGCCTGGGGTATTTCGACACCGAGGCCAAGGACATCGTCGTCATGGACCTCGACGGCAACATCATCGACGGTGAGCGCAAGCCCTCGAGCGAGCACGGTCTGCACACCATCGTGTACAAGAACCGTCCCGAGGCTCGCGCCGTGGTGCACACCCATTCGCCGTACGCGACTACGCTCGCGGGCATGCACAAGACGCTGAAGCCCGTCCATTACGCCATGATGGGCTGCAACGTCGACGAGGTGCCGCTTGTGCCGTATGTGACCTTCGGCACGCCTGAGCTCGCTGAGGCCGTGGGCGAGGTTCTGCGTGCGGTGCCGGATACCCGCGTGGTGCTGCTCGCCAACCATGGTGACGTGTGCTACCAGGCGAATCTTCCCAAGGCGTTCGGCCTGGCAGAGAACATCGAGTTCACGGCCCGCATCCAGTGGCAGGCCATGTGCGCCGGCGAGGCCGTCTATCTCACGCATGAGCAGATGGAGACCGCTCGCGAGCGCTCCAAGACCTACGGTCAGCAGGGCAAGTAGCTGAACTGATGGCGTGCCCGGAGCCGGTGCCACCGAGCTCCGGGCTCTCTGCAAGGAGGCGCGCATGCTGAGCGCTGTACTGTGGGATCAGAAGGACATCCGCATCGTGGACGGCCCGATTCCCGAGATCGGCCCGGGCGAGGTTCTTATCAAGAACAAATGCTCCACCACCTGCGGGACAGACGTTAAGAACTTCATGCGGGGGTACCCGCTGCTCAAGCCTCCGCACCCCTTCGGACACGAGTTCTCGGGCGTCATAGCCGCTGTCGGCTGCGATGTGCGGGGGTTTTCGGAAGGCGACCGTGTCGCCGTGCACAATTCGGCGCCTTGCAATGAGTGCTACTGGTGCAAGCACGGACAGCCCTCCATGTGCGAACGACCCGTGTTCAACCGGGGAAGCTACGCTGAGTATGTAAGAGTGCCCGAGGCGATCGTCAGGCAGAACATGTTCAAGATGCCGGACGGCATGACCCATAAGACCGCAAGTCTGCTCGAGCCGTTCGCCTGCGCGGTGTACGGCATCGAGAGTACGCCGATACACGTGGGGGACATCGTCGTGGTGAACGGCGCAGGGCCTATCGGTCTTATGTTCGCGCGGCTTGCCGTGCTCAAGGGTGCTGAGGTTATCGTTACCGATCTAGTGAAAGAGCGCCTGGATATCGCGAGCCGCATGGGAGCGCACCGAGTGCTCGACCTTACCGGGGTTGATGACACCGTTGAGGCTGTGAGGGCGTGCACGCCAGGTGCTCGCGGGGCGGATGTTGTCATCGAGGCGACAGGCCTTATCAGCGTGTGGGAAACGAGCTGTCTCATGGCTCGCAAGGGCGGATTTGTGCTGCTGTTCGGCGGGACGAAGGCGGGCAGCAAGCTCACCATCGATGCGACGCTTTTGCATTACTCGCAGCTCACGATCGCCGGCGTGTTCCACACAACGCCTGTCGACGTAGCTCGTTCCTTCAAGCTGCTCGAGATGGGCGTGATCGACGAGCGCGATTTCGTACAGCACGAATACCGCTTGTCGGATCTCGAGACCGCCATCTTGGAGCATGCAAGCGGAACGGTCATCAAGAACTGCATCGTCTACGACTAGGGCGTACTGGGAAACGCGCGGCGTGCGAAGCGCGTTGCGCAATACCCGGGCTGCCCAGATAGGAGCGTGATAAGCGCATGAGAAGTTATAAGTTGGGCCCGCAGAAGATCGTGAGCGGCGAGGATGCCATCCAGGCGTTGGCCGAGCTGCCTGCCGAGCGGAAGCGCGCTTACATCGTGATGAGCGGCACCATCCAAGAGGAACTCGGCCAGCTTAAGATGGTGACGGACGTGCTTGAGGGTGCGGGCTTCACCTGGAAGGCCTATACGGACGTTGAGCCCGAGCCGAGCTGGAAGACCGTCTTGCGCGGCGCAGAGGACATGAAGGAGTTCGAGCCCGATTGGGTTATCGGATTCGGCGGTGGCTCCGCCATGGATGCGGCAAAGGCCATGTGGGTGTTCTATGAGAACCCCGACTACACCTGCCTTGCCGATGTCATGCCGCCCAATGAGATCAAGACTCTCAAGGAGCGCGCTCGCGTGTGCTGCATTCCCACGAGCGCCGGCACCGGCTCCGAGGCGACGCGCGCCGCACTTGTGAAGGATACGGACGAGCATAAGAAGTACTCCATCCGCTGCATGCGCAACCGCATGGTGCCTGATGTGGCGATTCTCGACCCTGTGTTCTCCACCACGATGCCACCCTCGCTCACGGCTGGGTCCGGTATGGACGCGCTTACGCATGCCATCGAGACCTATGTCGCCACAAACGCCAATCCGCTTTCGGACGCGATGGCCATCGGCGGCTTCATCACGGGCTTCAATAACCTCGCGACCTGCTATGACGAGCCCGAGAACCTCGAGGCGCGCGCTGCCATGCTCGAGGCGTCGTGCATGGCGGGTATCGCGTTCTCCAACGCCGCGCTCGGCATCGTTCACTCCATCGCACATACCTTCGGCGCCATCTACGGTGTACCTCATGGCATGGCGAACGCCATCGTGCTGCCCTATGGCCTCGCGTTCAATGCCGAGCACAGCGAGCGTGCCGCCAAGCGTTACGCCCAGCTTGCGAGCATGGTCGGCGTCGAGGATCTTACGCAGGCCATCATTGACCTTCGCGCGCACATGAACGTGCCGAGTTGCATGAAAGAGGTCGTTACCGACGAGGCGGAGGTCATGGCAAACATCGATCGCCTGGTCGCGCAGGCACAGGCAGACGTCTGCACCCCGTGCACCCCGCACCGTCCCACTGACGAGGAGATGCGCGAGCTCATCCTCAAGGTATACAACGGGAGGTAAACCATGAAGATTACGAGCGTCGACATCGTTAAGGCTTTCAAGGAGCCGAGCGTTGCTGCCGAGGTCGCCGTGGGCAACGTGCCCTGGCACCCCGTTTTCGTGCGCATCAATACCGATGAGGGCATTTCCGGTCTCGGTGAGGTCGGCGTCGCCTATGGCAATGCGCAGACCGCGGGATTCGGCATGGCGGTTGATTTCGCGAAGTGCATCATCGGGATGGACCCGATGAACAACGAGGAGATCTGGAACAAGCTGCATCGCATGACCTTCTGGGGCATGGGTAACGGCGGCGTCATCATGGCCGGCATCTCGGGCATCGACATCGCGCTCTGGGACATCAAGGGCAAGGCGCTCGGCGTGCCGTGCTACAAGCTCCTGGGCGGCAAGACCAACCATAAGTTGCGTGCGTACGCGAGCCAACTGCAGTTCGACTGGGGTAAGGTGAGCCATTCGCTCGCGAAGCCCGAGGAGTACGCCGAGGCTATGCGCAAGGCGATGGCCGACGGCTTCGATGCCGTCAAGGTCGACCCGGTGGGCTTCGACGCGAATGGCGTTTGGATGGGGCGCAGCTCGCGCGGCATCCTGCAGCGTGATCAGATGAAGCTCGCGGTCGACCGCGTCGCCGCCATGCGCGAGGTGGGTCCCGATGTTGACATCATCATCGAGCTCCATGCGCTTACCGACGCCACCACGTCCGTGCAGCTTGGTCGCGAGCTTGCCAAGCTCGGCTGCTTCTACTACGAGGAGCCCACGCAGCCACTCAACCCGAATCTCTTCCGCGAGATCTCGTCCAAGGTCGAGATTCCGATCGCCGCTGGCGAGCGCATGTATACGCGCTGGGGCTATCGCCAGTTCTTCGAGGACCACTCCATCAGCATCATTCAGCCCGACCTGTGCAACACAGGTGGTATCACCGAGGGCAAGAAGATTTGCGACATGGCGCACGTGTACGACATCGGCGTCCAGGTGCACTGCTGCGGTGGCCCGGTTTCGGCGAGCGCTGCGCTTCAGCTCGAGGCGGTCATCCCGAACTTCGTCATCCATGAGCTGCATGCGAGCGCGCTTATCGATGACAACATCGAGCTCTGCACGAATGACTTCGTGGCAAAGGACGGCTACTTCGAGGTGCCGGAGCTTCCGGGTATCGGCCAGGAGCTCACTGAGAAGTGCCTTGCCAACGCGGAGATCGTGACCGTGAAGTAATACAACCCAGCCGGGTTGGTTCTTATCGCGAACGGTTTGCGGCGTAGCATATCTTGGGGCGGTCTCTTTCGCGGGGCCGCCCCTTTTGCTGTTGTGTGGCGCGCCGCGTTGTGGCCACGCCCCTGCGCAGCCGTGTCGTCGCCCCGCCGTGCCGCCATCCTGGCCGGCCGCGTCGCATCGCTCGCGCACAAAGTTGACGGATTTCAACGCGAAGGTGGCTCCGAGAGCGGCTTCATGCACATAGTTGTCAACTTTGCCCGCGAAGGGTGACGTGGCAGAGGCGGCGTGGCAGAGATGACCCCGCCGTCCGCCCGCAACCCTCAACCCGTAGTTCTTTTTTAAACATTGCCGCCGCCGTCTGCCCATCCCGGCCGCGCATGCGAGAATAGATGCATACGTGCGAATGTCGAGTGGGATGGGGGAGCAGTGTGAACAAAGAAGAGATCCAGAAGCGCATGAACGAGGCCATCCGCCTCACCGCCCCTGGCCAGCCCATCCGCACCGCCCTCGACATGATCATCGCCGGGCACCTGGGCGCGCTCATCTGCGTGGGCGACACGGAGCACGTGCTCGCCGCCGGCAACGACGGCTTCCCGCTCAACATCTCGTTCACCTCGAACCGCCTCTTCGAGCTCTCGAAGATGGACGGCGCCATCGTCATCGACGAGAACCTCTCCCAGATCCTGCGCGCGAACTTCCACCTCAACCCGGACCCGTCGCTCGCCACGAGCGAGACGGGCATGCGCCACCGCACGGCCGCGCGCATGAGCGTCCTCACCGACGCCATCGTGATCTCGGTCTCGGAGCGCCGCTCCGTGGTGAACGTGTACGTCCACGGCACGTCGTACCAGATCCAGCCGGTGTCCGAGATCATGGCCTCGGTGAACCAGCTCGTCTCCACGCTGCAGACCACGCGCACCGGCCTCGACCGCGCGCTGCTGCGCCTCACCGCCCTCGAGCTCGACGACTACGTCACGCTCGCCGACATCACCGACATCTTCTCGAGCTTCGAGATTCTCCAGCAGGCGAAAGACGAGCTCAAGTTCTGCATCGTGAAGCTCGGCAGCCAGGGCAAGCTCGTGCGCATGCAGCTCGAGCAGCTCGCGGGCGACGCCATCGAGAACGACTACAACCTCATGATCCGCGACTACGCGCAGGATTCGTCGGAGGCGAACGCCGCGCGCATCCGCAAGCTCTTCTCGGGCATGTCGGCCGAGGAGCTCACGAACCCCAAGCGCGTGGCCGAGGCGCTCGGCTACGACGACCTCGACGAGGACTCCGTCATGACGCCGCTCGGCCTGCGCACCTTAAGCCAGGTCTCGGTCGTGCGCGACGGCGTGGCCGAGAAGATCGTGGACGAGTACGGCTCGCTGCAGGAGCTTCTCGACGACATCCAGAAGGATCCGGAGCGCTTGGGCGACTTCGGCGTCAACAACCCCACGATCCTGGCCGATTCGCTCTATCGCATGGGCGGCAAGCGCGGGGGTGCGGTGTGATCCTGGGGCAGGCGTGCGCCATCATCGTGGCGGGCGGCACGGGCTCGCGGTTCGGCAACCCCGGCGGCAAGCAGCTTGTGGAAATTGCCGGTCGCCCCATGCTCTCGTGGACGGTCGAGGCGTTCGACCGCGCGCGCACCATCGCGCACATCGTCATCGTGTGCCCGGCTGAGCGCCGCGCCGATTACCGCGCCCGCGCGGTGGAGCCGTACGGGTTCTCCACACCCGTCACCTTCGCCGATGCCGGCTCGACCCGGCAGGATTCCACATGCGCCGGGCTCGATGCCGCGCCGGAGGGGTGCGCGCTCGTCGCCATCCATGACGGGGCGCGGCCCCTCATCCTGCCCGAGACCATCGACAACGCGGTGCAGGCGCTTTGCGAGGACGCGGACCTCGACGGCGTGGTGTGCGGCCAGCCCGCCATCGACACGCTCAAGGTGGTCGACCCCGCGGGAATCATCGATTCCACACCCGACCGCAGCCAGTTTTGGTGCGTGCAGACGCCGCAGGTGTTCCGTGCCGATGCTCTGCGTCGGGCGATGGCGTCCGCCCAGCGCGCGGGGCTCGTCGGCACCGACGACGCGTCGCTCGTGGAGGCGGCGGGCGGCTTGGTGCGCTGCATCGAGGCCCCGCGCGACAACCTCAAGGTCACGGTGCCCGAGGACCTGCCGATGGTCGAGGCCCTCATGCGGCGGCGCCTGGGCTGAGGGCCTGGGTAGGGGAGCGCACCCGTTTCCTCCCCGCATTTCCGCCCGCCCGCCGTTCTCATGCGCAGATTTCCACGGATAGCCGGGGCTTGTGCCAGAAAGCTGTCCGGGGTGAAAAAATAATGTACCCCGGCTAAGGGAATCGAAATAGTCGATACCAGCTCGTATGCCTGCGGTCGTGTGGCAACGTGCATGCTGACGCGTGAGAAAACACGACCCCCTCCCCAGTAATTTATCCATTGACAAACGTACCCCCTCACAAGCTAAATGGAAACAACTGGGTACCTCCCACAAAACTGCTTGTCAAAGCGCATATTGAGACCGGCGGTGGCGCGCGAGATACCCGGCTTGCATGAGGGAGGCAATCGCAATGAAGAGCAACCGCACCAGCATCGTCAAACTC
The DNA here is from genome assembly GCF_000321165.1 of Enorma timonensis. NCBI lineage: Bacteria > Bacillati > Actinomycetota > Coriobacteriia > Coriobacteriales > Coriobacteriaceae > Enorma > Enorma timonensis. The sequence goes on along the minus strand of NZ_CAPF01000067.1, from coordinate 38,885 downwards.
CTGAAGCGCGCATATCGCTCGTGGGGCGTCCGCGCCATCGCCATCCTGCTCACGATCATCCTGTGCTCGCAGACGATCGTCAGCTCGGGCGTGCCGCAGGCGATCGCCCAGGAGCTGGGCCAGATACTCGTGACACGGCCGGCAGATGATGCCGACGCCGCCGACGAGGGCACGGCGGGCACCGCCACGGACGACGCCGACCAGGCAGGCACCGAGAACCCCGCAGCAGATGCGAGCGCATCGGCGGGCCAGACGACGGACGGCACGGGCACCGAGGGCGCGACGACGGGCGCCCCCGTGAACCCGTCCGATGCCGCGGGCACCGCCGCGGACGATGCCGAAGACTCCGCAGTACACGAAGCCGAACCCTCGACTCCCTCCGAGGATTCCGCAGATGACGCCGCGACGGACGCCGCGGACAGCTCCACCAACGCCGATGACAACGCGGACGACCCCGCCGCCGATACCGCGGACGACCCCGCCGAGCGCACCGACCCGTACGCGTGGACGGGCGACCTCGGCGCCCTCAAGCTCTCGAGCACCGGCCTCTCGATCGCGCTGCCCTCGCACTCCGACGAGGCGACCGGCGCCACGGACGCGCGGGGGGGGCGTCTGTTGCGGTAGATGAGCAGGCCGACCCGGCAACCTCGGCCGATGCCGCAACCTCGACCGATGCCACGGACGCGCCAGCCGACTCGGACGCCTCCACAACGGACGCATCCGCCGCTCAGACCGTCATCCCGGACACCTATCCCGCGACCCTCAACCTCACCTTCACGCTCAACCCCGCGGACACCGCCAACGCGGGCACCGCTCCCACCGAGGTCATCCCCGGCGACACCTTCGAGGTCACGTTGCCCGAGGGCATCGCGCCCGCAGACCCCTCCGCCACGATCGACGTGTTCCAGGCGGACGACGAGGGCAAACCCATCTCCGTGAAGATCGCCGAGGCCACGTACGAGGACGGCGTGCTCACCGTGACGTTCGTCGCGCCCGTGGACACCGAGACCGGCGCGGCGCGCGAGCTCTCGTCCCTGCGCGCGAGCATCGACCTCGACGTGCTCCTCTCCACGGCGCTCGCGGGCGATACCGCCACGCAGATCGAATGGACGCTCCAGGTCGCCGCCGACGGCTCCGCGCAGACGGCGCGCCTTGCCATCCCCGCGCGCTCGGCGTTCGAGATCGTCCTCGAGCAGCCGCAGCTCTCGCAGGATGAGGAGGTCGCCGAGCAGGAACTCGCCGCCACGGACGCGGCCATGGGCGTGCTGAACGCGCTCACCCTCCCCGGCACCCGCGCGGCCGAGGGCACGTGGACGTACACGTGGGATGCCCGCTCCGGCAGTGCGGAGATGCGCATCACCTGGTGCGATAACAACTCGAGCGCGCGTCCCGATAGGGATACGTATGCGAGCCACGTCCTCCCGCAGTTCCAGATCGACGGGGGCGAGTGGATCACCCTCGTCACGGCGGACGGCAGGCTCACGGAAGCGGCGCGCCAGGCGCTCAACATCCCCGAGAACGAGACCCCGAGCTGGGTGAAGCAGGCGGCGGCGAGCACCGCGAGCACCGGGACGTGGAACCTCTCGGTGAGCGGCATGCCCACCGAACTCAACACCACGGTGACCGTTCCCGCCCTCGAGGAAGACGGCAGCCAGAAGTACGACGAGCGGGGCAACCCCCTGACCGTCGTAGTCCAGCTCGACGAGCACGGCGATCCCCTGTACGAGGAGAACGACCAGGGCGTGATGATGCCCGTCCCGACCGAGAACGGCGCGCCCAGCAAGAGCCAGAAGATCTCCTGGCGCCTCATCGATACGAACGACCTTCCCGCGGGCTACACCTATGGCGAGAACGACGGGGGCGAGACCGGCCTTGAGGGTAGCCAGGAGGGCTCGGACACCCCGCAGCGCTACCTCATGCTCACGCAGGAGTTCACCTTCACCATCCAGGGCAAGCTCGGCGACAAGATGCTCAAGGAGGTGTTCGGCGGCGGCCTCGACGCCTCTGCGTACGCCGACTACTTCCGCTTCAGCGCGCTCATCGACAACAAGCAGGTGACCGACGATACGGGCGCGGTGCGCTTCAACACGCTGGCGGGCATGGCCGGCGCGCAGTACGCCGAGGGCCAGTCGTTCACGATCGTATTCAGCGAAGATGGCAACACCGCAACCATCACGGCGACGCTGCCGCGCTACGACGAGTCCGGCGCGCCGATCGTCTACTACGCCTACTTCGAGGATCCGAACGCGCCCGCGGGCGACGCCCCCGCAACCGACGCGGACTACTTCCAGCCTACGTACGACAACGCCGCCTCGCCGAGCCACGGCAGCGCCACGGATGCGCTCTACGACAACGGCACCATGACGATCCGCCCCGTAGGCACGGCGAGCTACGGCGCGACGAAGGTCTGGCTCGACGGCGGCAACCGGGACAATCGCCCCGAGACTACCTTCACGCTGTGGCGCTACTCCACGAACGGCAGTCCGGCGACCGCCTCGCAGGTGCAGCTCAACGAGGTGGACGGCACCGCTTCGGGCGCGCAGGAGAACGCGGTCGACTACGTGCAGATCACCATCCCCGCGGGGAGCGCGGACACCATCGACCTCGGCCAGCTGCTTGCCGAGCAGTACGGCGAGCAGGGCAAGAACCTCCTCGAAAACCTGCCCAAGTACGACCCGGACGGCTACCCCTACATCTACGCCCTCCGCGAGGACACGAGCCTTGCGGGCTACGAGACCGTCTACGGCTCGGTGGCGGCCGACGGCGCGGTCACGGACACGCAGCCCAACTACGTGGACGAGACGGGCGCGACGCAGAAGCTCGACCAGCCGGATCGCTCGGGCGACCACTTCATCTACAACGGCGGCACCGTGACGAACCGTCTGACCGGCACCGTCGAGGTGAAGGCAACCAAGACGTGGGAGATCGCCGCGTTCCAGGACTCCCTCGACGACGTGGTGGTCACCTTCATGGCGCAGAGCCGCCTGAAGGGCTCGAACGACGCGTGGAATGACACCGGCAAGACGCTCGATGTGGACGGCTGGAAGGCCGAGGTGCTCACCCAGACGTTCAGCGGCACCTTCCCCAAGTACGATTCCCAGGGCCGGGAGCTCGAGTACCGCTGGGTCGAGTGCGACGTGGCGCTCGGCGACCAGGACACCGCCTTCGAAGCCGATGGCGCGGGCGGCGGCACGTTCACCCTCACGCTCGAGAACGAGGAGGGCCAGGACGAGCAGCTCGCCTTCACCTCGACGCTCGACGAGGAGACGAACACCATCACGAACACCTTCGCGAACACGACCGAGGAGCACGTCGACAAGTTCTGGCAGCAGCCGGACGGCAGCATGGCACAGATCAAGCCGCAGGACGGCGCCTACGACGTGGATCACGACCTCGATACGAGCGGCGTGGCGTACGTGCAGCTCTTCCAGAGCGGCACGCTCATCGGCACGTTCGAGCTCGACGGCGTCACCGACGCCGCGCCCACGCCCATCGACGGCCTGGAGGGCGCCACCTACCAGGAGACGGCGTCCTACCACCTGGACTTCGAGGGCCTGCCCAAGTATGACGACGGCGGCGTGCGCTACAGCTACATCGTGCTCGAGACGGACGTGGCCACGGGCTGGTACACGGACCGGCAGTACGACGACGAGACGCACACCACCCAGATCTACAACCGCATCGGCCAGGGCGAGACGTCCGAGATCCGCATCGTGAAGCAGTGGAACGACGGCGACGACTCGCAGCACCGGCTCAAGGTGGCGGTGAACCTCGTCGCCCTGCACCACATCGAGTCGAAGGCGAAAAACGACGACGGCACGCCGCGGTATTCGTATGAGGCGGGCAAGGCCGTGAACGCCCAGCCCATCATCCTCTCGGGGAACGAGGCGTGGTACGCCGAGTACGCGGTGCCCATCGGCAACCTCACCTACAAGGACTTCAAGGTCGTCGAGCTCTACCTCATCGACGAGGACGCGAACGGCAACGAGGTGCACTACCCCGTGGTCGATAGCGCGGAGGCGAAGGCCGCCTACGAGGGGCTTTCGGATGACCTCGACTGGATCAACGAGGGGTGGGACTACGAGACCTCCCGGGGCACCGAGCGCGTCGCCACGGACGACCACGTGTACGAGGTGAGCGCGACCGAGGATGCCGCGCCCACGTACAACGACGACATGCGCGCCGTGACGGCCACGAACCGCCGCCTGGGCCTGCTCGACCTCACCGTCGAGAAGACGTGGAACGACCAGGGCGAGCACACGCGCCCCGACGCCGAGCTCACGCTCTCGAGCACTGAGTACCCCGATGCGTTTAGCGCGGATGCCGAGGGCCGCATCTGGGTTCAGGTGAGTGCGAACAAGCTTCCCGTCCTCGATGACGCGGGCAACCAGCTCACGACGGGCGAGCACGTGCGCGTCGAGGACGGCTCCGTGATCGTGACGGTGGACACGGCGAACGACGCCTACACCTCCACGTACCACTTCTTCGGTCTGCCGAAGTATGACGAGGAAGGCGACGTGGTCCACTACGACGTGAACGAGGAATGGGTGGATGGCCACGGCGACTACTCCTACACGAAGAGGGTGGGCGCCTACACCGTGGGCAGCCGGCACTTCCACGACACGCAGACCATCGAGTTCACCAACACGCGCCAGGCGACGCGCGAGGTGACGTTCAACAAGCTATGGCAGGACCACTACGTGAACGACAGCCTGCGCCAGCGCCCGGACATCTACCTCACGCTCTACCGCGTGACCGTGGGCGTGGACGGCGAGGGTGCCCTCACCTACAGCGAGCCCGAGCAGGTGAACGGCTACGTGCATTACCTCTGGACGGGCACGCCGGATGCCGATGACCCGCAGTACGCGCAAAGCTGCACCATCTCCGGGCTCCCCGCCTACGACGAGAACGGCAGCCAGTACATCTACTACGCGAGCGAGAGCATGTCGGCCGACGGCGGCTCGCTTGACTACGCGCCGGTGCGCTTCGATTACACGGGCGTCGTGAGCGTGCAGGCGGGCTCGACCGAGCCGAACGCGGTCGTGGTCGATGCGCGGTACGAGGGCGCGAACCCCGAGGAGAACGGCACCGGCTGGGCGATCCACGAGGGCGGGCGGTTCGTGAACGCCCTCACGGACAACCTCGTGGCGCGCGGCACGAAGCTCTGGGAGGACGTGCCGTCGAACACGAGCCAGGGCACGGCGGGCACCATGCTCACCGAGACGGACCTGCCCGAGGTCACCGTCTACCTGCAGCAGCGCGTGCAGGGCGAGGCGTGGCCGTCGCTCAAGTTCGACGTGACCGAGGGAGAGGACGGCACGGCGGCCTGGAGCTTCGCCGACGGCACGAGCGCCATCGCCTGGACGTCCGACCTCTCGCAGGTGACGACGAACCAGTACAGCTACATGCTCACGCATACCGGGTCGAACACGGCCGAGAGCGCCGCGGCGGCGATCGCGGCCGAGAACCCGACGCTGCCCGAGGGCGCGGAGCTCCTGCCGCGCTACACCGAGGACGGCAAGATCTACGAGTATCGCGCCATCGAGGTGGTGTGGGGCATGCTCGACGAGCCGGGCGGCATCTCGACCGAATGGGTCAAGAGCACGGATTTCTCGGCGCTGCGCGACGGTGACGAGGACGCGATGGGCGTCTACGTGATCGAGCATGGCGAGACGGGCTCGTTCTTCATCAACAACATCTACCAGTCCAAGACGGGCAAGCTCACCGTGCAGAAGCACTACACCGGCCGCGAAGCGGGCGACCGCTACCCCGATACGACCTTCGACGTGTACCGCTACTTCGTGCGCGCGGACGGCTCGAAGAGCGATGCGGCGCTTGTGGATTCGGTGACGATCACGAACGACATGCTGAAGGCCAAGGAGCCCACGAAGCTTGACGGGCTCACGGTCGAGAACGCCGGCGAGGCGTCGACCACGGCAAGCTACACCTTCGACGGCCTGGACATCTACGCGCCCGACGGCAGCTACTGGCAGTACTACGTGGTGGAGCACAGCATCAAGGGCTACACGACCACGGTCGCGGTGGGCGACGTCGCCGCCGGTAACGTGACGGGTGCGGGCGAGGCGGCCGCGGGCGGCGTGAGCTCCGGCGCACTGTGCCCTGCGGATACGTCGGACTCGGTTGAGAGCACCGTGCTGGGCGATAACACCACGCCCGACGTGACATTCGAGAACGCGTACACGCCGGGTCAGGCCAGCCTCACGGGCACCAAGACCTGGAGCGACTTCGACGACATCTTCAACCTGCGGCCGACGGCGGATGAGTTCAAGGCAGGGCTCACGGTCGAGCGCATCGGGAACGGCAAGGTGGAAAAGCTCGGCGAGGACGGCGGGCTGGGCTTGCTGCAATCCAGCGAGCCTGACGATCCGTACTACTTCACGGTTGCGCCGGATCCAAGCAACCAGAACAACTACATCATCACCCTCGCGAACGTGGCCAAATTCGCGCCCGACGGCACGTCCTACCAGTACCGCATCACGGAGAACCTGTCCGGCATGGTGCTGGGGCAGGACGATGAGACCGCCGACGACTACTACTCGGCGGCGAACACCTCCTCCACGGTGAGCGCGGAGAACCCCGGCAACGGGTTCCGGTTCACGAACTCCCTCAAGGGGCAGGCGTCGGTCGTGAAGACGTGGAACGACGGCGACGACCCCTATGGTCTGCGTCCGACGACCGTGACGGTGCGCCTGCAGGCGCGGTATACGTACTCGGGCGGAACGACGAGCGCATGGGCGGATTTCAAGGCCACGCTGACGAGCCTGGGCTATTGGGATGCCTTCGCCGAGGAGTGCGGCGGTGAGGAGGCAGCCGTGGCGTACCTCGAGAAGACGCTGAGCGCCGAGAACGGTTGGCGCGGGTCGTGGACGGAGCTGCCCACGGCGGGTCGCGAGGCCGCCGGCACCAATCAGGAAGGGCGGCTCTTCACCCTCGAGTACCGCGTGGTGGAGGTGCAGATCGGCAACCAGAAGATCGATCAGCCGACGAATGACGGCGTGAACTTCGAGTACACGACCTCCGAGGGCGGGGAGTACCATCCCTACCAGCCCGCGCAGGACAGCTGGACGAGCGAGCTGGGCAAGAGCTCCACGGCTATTTCCAACACGCTCGAGACCACGAGCATCTCGGCCACGAAGTCGTGGACGGGCGATACCGTCGACGGCGTGTCGGATGCGTGGGATACACGCGGCGGCGACGAATGGGCGGTGACGTACCTCCTGCAGCGTCGCCTCGAGGGCTCCGGGGATGACGGCTGGCAGTGGCTCATGGAGTACGGTGAGGATCTCGCGACGAGCCCGCTGGACGACGGCATCGTCTCGCAGGTCATCACGGGCACGGGCGATAGCGCGACCGCGACCTGGGAGAACCTGCCCGATTGCGACGCGGACGGCACAAAGTACGAGTATCGTGTGGTCGAGCGCGTGCCCGGCGGGTACGACGTCGAGGGCGGCACGGAAATCGCCGAGGCGACCGATGCGACGACGGGCGTGACCTACCGCTTCTACGCGGTGGCGAGCACCGATGCGGACGCGGATGGCCAGGTCGATTCCCAGGCCTTCACGAACGACCTGCGCCTGACCTCGCTCACGGGTACCAAGACCTGGGACGATTACGACACGACGCTGGCCGATGATCTCACCGAGGACGACATGCCCGACCTCGTGCTCTACCGTGCGATCCAGGCGGGCGAGGACGCCACGGGGCACCCGATCTATAGCACGGCCGAGCCCGTGCGGGTGAAGCGGGCCGATGGCACGACCGCCGTCCCGCAGCCCACGTGGAAAGAGACGGGCGACAGCACCTGGACGTTCACGTACGAGGACCTGCCCGCGGCGAACGAGGACAACGTCGACTACGTGTACTGGGCGGTCGAGGAGAACGGCGCGGCACCGGGGTACTACCCGCACTACGGCACCGCCCCGGATCAGAGCGACGCGCCCGCCGGCGCATCCGGCACCACGGTGACGACGCCCGCCACGGCAGGCACGGACGGCGCGCAGCAGAACGAGGCCATCACGAACGTGGCGACGCGCTTCACCCTCGACAAGGTGAGCGACTTCACGCCCGCGGGGGAGAGCGCGCCGGAGAACCTGCGCGACATCGAGCTCACCGTCTACGGCTCGGACGGCCAGATCTACGCCGTGTGGAAGGACGTTGGCGGCACGGTCTCGAGCACCGTGTGGCCCACGGGCACGAGGGACGCCACGACCGGCGGCGTCGAGATGACCGGCACCGATGCCGGCTACATCGTCGGTCTGCGGGCGGGCACGTACACGGTGCGCGAGACGGGCACGGTGCCCGCGGGCTATGCCAAGGCGCCGGATACGACCGTCATCATCGCGAAGGACGGCACGATCGCCGCGACCCAGAGCGGCAACGAGAACGTGCTCGAGGTCACGGGCGGCAATCCCGGCGGCACCATCACGGTGAACGTCGAGGATCCCGTGCTGCGCGCGAACCTGAGCTTCACCAAGTACGTTACGGATGACGGCCAGGTGGGCGGCGCGCACCAGGCACCGCTCCAGAACGCGAAGTTCGACCTCTACGTCGAGGGCATCGACGAGCCCATAGCGCGCGGCCTCACGTCGGACGCGCAGGGCACGGTCGCCACGAACAGCAGCGCCAACAAGGGCATCGCGCTCTCCGATGCGTTCGTGACCGAGCACGACGGCAAGTACTGGACGCTCGCGGACGGCCTGCCCGAGGGCACGTACCACTTCGAGGAGACCGACGCCACCACGGGCGCCGTGCTGCCCACGGGCGATGCCGCGAAGTCCCCCGAGCTTGAGATCACGCAGGCCGACCACGGCACGACGGTCTCGACCGCGGTGGGCGGCGGCGCGGCGCAGATGGCCAACGAGGATTTCTCGGCCGTCGTGAAGCTGCACAAGTACGATACGGCCACCGGGGATCCCATCGAGGGCGCGGTGTTCGACATCACCTACACGCCCGCGGAAGGGTCCGCGAGCACGCAGGCAACGAGTTGGCAGGAGACGACCGGCCCGGACGGCGTGCTCACCATCGACGGCCCGGGCAACGCCGGCCTCGAGAAGGGCACGTACGTCGTGGCCGAGGCGAGCAACACCGGCTATGTGTCGAACGACTTCCGGGCGCAGTTCACCATCGATGACGCCGACGACAACATGACCTACGACATCACGACGACCGATCCTGACGATCCCGCGGTCGAGGCGATCGACTTTGAGGTGACGAGCGGCGAGGACACGTTCACCGACGACAAGGGCATCCCCAACGTGCCCGAGCGCGGCAGCGTGACCATGGCGAAGGTGTCGAGCGCGGGCGCGGCGCCCATCGACGGCGCCACCTTCGAGCTGCAGCGCAAGGCTGAGGACGGGACGTGGGAGACGCTCGCCAGCGACCTCACGACCGGCCGCGACTACACCATGAACGACGCGAACGACGCCCTTGTGGACGCGGAGGGCACCGCGGGCACGAGCGGCCAGATCACGGTCAGGAACCTCACGTGGGGCACCTACCAGTTCGTGGAGACCGCGCCCGCCCCGGGATACGCGGGCGCAAACGAGGACGGCGCGATCACGAGCGCGGAGCTCGAGATCAAGCGCGACGACCTCAACCCGTCGCTCACCGGCGGCACCGCGGTGCCAAACGAGCCCACCCGCCTGGAGCTCGAGAAGGCCAACGACATCGGCCAGCCGCTCCAGGGCGCCGAGTTCCAGGTCACGGCGGTCGGCGCGACTGAGTTCGCCGACCCCGAGGCGCTCACGCAGCAGTACGGTGACACGTACGACGCCGCGAAGAAGACCGTGACGCTCACGACCGACAGCACCGGCCATGCCGCGCTCGAGGCGCAGCTCATGGTGGGCGGCACCTATACCGTCTTCGAGAGCAAGGCGCCCTCGGGCTATGACCCGGCGGACAGCGTGCTCACCGTGGTGGTGCAACAGGACGGCTCGCTCGAGGTGCAGGGCGCCATGCCCGATCGCTACGCGTGGGCGGACCTCGACGAGGACGGGCACGCCGATAACGCCTGGACATTCATGGTGACGAACCTCCATGAGGAGATCGACCTGCGCAAGGTGAGCGCGGACAAGACCGATCTGCCGATCGCTGGCGCGGAGTTCACGCTCATCGGCCAGTGCATGACGGACAACAACACCACGCACACCTACACGACGAACGATGACGGCTACATCCACATCGACGCCGGCCTCATGGGCGGCGTGGTCTACCGCCTCTACGAGTCCAAGCCCGGTGCCGGCTACATCGCGCGCCCGGACACGCTCTTCTTCATGATGGACGAGCGCGGCGAGATCGTGGTGACGGACAGCGCGGGCACCCCGCTCGCCGAGGAGGACTATCCCGCGGGGTACGCGGTCGGCGCCGACGGCATCTCGTTCGAGGTGACCGATGAGTCCGTCGACCTGCAGATCACGAAGCGCGCCCCCGGCGAGGACGGGGAGCTGGGCGAGCCGCTCTTCGGCGCGGAGTTCAGCGTGACGCCGGCCGAGGGCTCCGCCTTCGCCGACGGCCGCGCCGATGCGCAGGTGCTCCGTACCGGCGAGGACGGCGCGCTCCGCATGGGCGCGCAGCTCGTGGTGGGCGGCGTCTACGACATCACCGAGGTCTCCGCGCCCGAAGGCTACGAGCGCGTCACGGGCACCATGCGCGTGACGGTGGCCGCTGACGGCGAGATCATGGTGCTCGGCTCCGTGAACGAGGATGACGAGCTCATCCCGGGTTCCGCCGCGCCCACCGGCTACGAGAAGGTGGCCGACAACGCGTTCGAGGTGCAGGTGACGAACGAGCCCATCGAGGTGGGCATCGTGAAGGTGGGCGAGGACGACGTGGCGACGGGGCTCGCGGGCGCCCAGTTCGAGCTCACGGGCGTGTTCCCGGGCACGGGCTGGATGGCCGACCGCACCGAGACGCGCACCCTCACCACGGGCGAGGACGGCCGCATCGACCTTGCCGCCGAGCTCGTCGCGGGCGAGACCTACACCCTGCGCGAGACCGTCGCGCCGGACGGCTACAAGCTGCTCGAGGGGCAGATCGAGTTCACCGTGGCGGAGGACGGCACGATTACGCTCGTGGGCGACGCGCCCGAGGGCATGAGCATCCAGGGCGATAGCGTGACCATCCTCGCGATCGACGAGCCCATCGGCGTGTCGTTCGCGAAGACGGACGAGGCTGGCGAGGCGCTCACGGGCGCGACGTTCAGCATCGCCCGCACGGACGGCTCCGCGCTGCCCGACGGATCCGCGTCGCGGGAGTTCACGAGCGACGAGACCGGCCTCGTGTTCGAGGACCTGCAGCTCGCGGGTTCCGCCGAGGGCATCGAGTACACCGTCACCGAGCTCGCGGCGCCCGCAGGTTATGAGGTCGCCCCGGCGTTCACCATCCTCGTGTTCGAGGACGGCCACGTGGAGCCGGGCGCGGTGCCCGAGGCCATCGCGGGCGCGGTGAGCGTCGAGAACGAGGCGGCGAGCACGGGCGCCGGCGCGGACGGGGACGCGACCGCCGATGCGGGCGAGGACGGCCAGGTGCCCGCGACCTCGAACAGCGCCGTGGTCACGCTCGCCGACGCGCGCATCGAGGCGCAGATCGCCAAGGTGTCCACGGACGGCCGGGCGCTCTCGGGCGCCGAGTTCGCGGTGACCGGGCGGTTCGCGGACGGCTCCGGCACGAAGGCCGTCGCCGTGGATGAGCGCGGCCGCGCCGAGCTCGAGGGGCTCGTGGCGGGCGAGACGTACCGCGTGCGCGAGACGGTCGCGCCCGAGGGCTACGACCTCATCGAGGGCACCTGGGAGTTCACCGTCCAGGCCGACGGCACGCTTGCGGGCGAGGCGACCTCGACCGGCCCGGACACGGCGGGGTATGCCGTGGCCGAGGACGGCGTGACGCTGCGCGCGGTCGACGCCCCCACGCCGGCGATCCCGGGCGAGCTGCCGGGAACGGGCGACACGAAGCTCACGTACGCGGTCGTGCTGGGCATCGCGGCGCTCGCGTGCCTGGCCGGCGGCCTGCGGCTCTCGAGAAGGAAGAGGTAGGGTCCATGATGGCGACGGATGAGACGGCCGATGCGCGGATCGCCCCGGTCGCGACGGGCTCGGGCGCGGGCGGCGCGGGCTATGGGTGCCTCGCCGCCCGGACGCGCCGCGTGGAGGGGATTCCCACGCGCATCGGGGACCGGCACGCGTTCGTGCATGAGCGCGCCCTCGTGTACATCGCGCTCGAGACGCGCTCGCGCGGGGGCGTGCGCTGCAGCAAGCGCGAGATGGCGGAGCTGCTCGGCGTGAACCTCAGGACCGTCGACCGCGCCATGACGCGGCTGCGCGGCACGGGCGAGGTCGAGTCGGCGCCGCGACACGACGAGACGGGCGCGCAGGTTTCCAACGAGTACCGCGCGACCGCCAAGGGGCTCGCCCAGGCCGATGGGCTCATCGCCCGCGCCTTCGCGCTGGGGGAGTGACGGCGGGCGAAGAACGATGGTATCGCTGGATGGGGCAGCGGGTGCGAAATCCTGCTGCCCCATCCACGTTTTTTGTGCGGCGGCGCGGCGGGCGAGGGCGTTCGGGTATCATCGACCGGAATCTGGTGCCCGCAGGCAGGTAGGGGGAGCTGGTATGGATATTCGGACGGTTCGGCCCGCGACGATGCGCATGCGCACGGCGGCGATCGCCGTCACGGCGCTGCTGATCGCGCTGTTCGCACTGCCGCAGACGGCGTTCGGCATGCAGATCTTTGCCCAAGTGCCCAACAGCAAGCACATCACGCTCGAGGTCGAGCCGACCGACCGTACCGAGGATGTGCGGGAGAAGGTCTCCGAGAAGGAAGACTATGCGAGCGACGCGTTCTACCTGGTATTTGCAGGTAAGGTGCTGAAGGACGGCTTCACGCTGCAGGATTACAGCATCCAGAAGGATTCGACCCTGCACATCGTGCTCAAGCCGACGCTCGAGCTCCGGGTTGCCGCCGACGCCGACCTGTCCGACGGTCTCGATGCCGGGGAGCTCGTGCTCACGGCCGACACGGCTTCGGGAGGCGCCGAGGCGCTGACGGACCAGGCGACCTACTCGTTCAGGCCGGACGGGGCGGCGGACGGCTCGTGGGAGCCGGGGTTCCCTGCGGCGCCCGGTTCCTATGAGGTGCGGGCGCTGGTGCCGGTCGCGCTCGCGGCATCCGACGAGGTGATCGAGCACCTTGAGGTGCGCACGCAGGTCACGATCCCGGATCCCGCAGAGGAACCGGGGACGGGCGGCGACTCTGGTTCGACCGCGCCTGGGATCGGCTCAGAGGGGAGCGGTGACTCCGGTTCCGTGGACGCGGGTGCGGGCTCCGGGACGCCTGGCAGCGGCGCGGAAGGTTCCCCCGAAGCACCCGAGTCTGGGAACGGACAGGCCGGGGCTGAGCAGAACGACGCGGATGCCGGCAGTACGGGCGCGCTGGCTGCGCAGCTGCCTGCCACGGGCGACAATATGCCGACCGTCCTCATCGTGCTCGTCGCCGTCGCCGCCGTGGCGATCGTAGCGGGCATCGTGCTGCGCTCCCGCAAGCGCTAAGCGGCTGCGGCGTTCGCCCTGAGCCGTGCGGTATCATACGGGCAGCGTTCGCGGCACCCCGCGCGCGAGCCGCGACGGAGAGGAGACCTGCCTTATGCTGCGCATCGGACACGGATACGACGTTCACCAGCTCGTCGAGGGGCGGCGCTGCATCATCGGCGGCGTCGACATCCCGCACGAGCGCGGGCTGCTCGGCCATTCGGATGCCGACGTGCTCGCCCACGCGCTCGCCGACGCGATCCTCGGCGCGTGCCGGGGCGGCGACATCGGCAAGCTCTTCCCCGACACCGACCCGGCCTACGAGGGCGCGGACTCGCTCAAGCTGCTCTCCGCCGTCATGGGCTACGCGCGCGAGCGCGGGTACGAGTTCGTCGATGCGGACTGCACCATCGCCTGCCAGGAGCCGAAGATCAGCCCGTACCGCGACGCGATGCGCGCGAACCTCAGCGCGGCGCTCGGCGTGCCTGTGGAGAGCGTGGGCGTGAAGGCCACAACGACCGAGCACCTGGGCTGGGAAGGCGAGGGCAGGGGCATCGGCGCCTGGGCGGTCTGCCTCCTCGACCAGCGCTAATTGATAAAAACCAGACAGGCTGGTTTTTATCACGCGACCGCCGCCAGATGATAAAAAGCAGACAGGCTGGTTTTTATCATTTTGGCATTGGTATGCCGTTCTGTAACATTTCGCCCACGCCCGTTGCCCGCGCGCGTGGGTGCTATCATGAACCACGATGCAGGGGTACCCGCGCGGCCTGTGCTGCCGCGCGAGTTGAGAGGGCATGCGCCCAACCCTTCGAACCTGTCAGGTAATGCTGTCGTAGGGAGCATGCGTGCAAGCAAGGATGTCCGCTCGCAGGCGCGCCGTCCGATACGGGCTCGGCGCGGCATCACGCGGCACCGCTGCGCTTGCGCTCCAGGAGGGAACAAGATGATCGAGAAAGCCGATCTGCAGGAGCAGGTTCGCGCGGCGGCCGCCCAGGTGCGCGCGACGAACCCCATGGCGCCGTCCATCACGAACACCGTCACCATCAGCTTCGTCGCAAACGCGCAGATCGCCGTCGGCGGCTCCGCCGCGATGGTCTACCTGCCGGACGAGGGCGAGGCCATGGCCGCCGCCGGCCCTGCCATGTACATCAACGTGGGCACGCTGCTGCCCATCTACGACGAGACGCTGCCGCGCACGGCCGCGCGCCTCGCGGAGCTCGGTAAGCCCTGGGTGCTCGACCCGGTGGCCGTGGGCATCGGCGAGATGCGCACGCGCCTGCTCGCCGGCTTCAAGGAGCAGAAGCCCACGATCATCCGCGGTAACGCGTCCGAGGTCATCGCCCTCGCCGCCCTGTGGGGGCTCGAGGGCGCCGGCAGCCAGAGCCAGGTGCGCGGCGTCGACTCCACGCAGGAGGTCGACGAGGCGCGGGCTGCCGCCGTGGCGCTCGCGCGCTACACGGGCGGCGCCGTCGCCGTTTCCGGCGCGGTCGACCTCGTGACCGATGGCGAGACCGTGGCGCTCTCGCACGGTGGCTCGCCCTTCATGGCGCAGATCACGGGCTCCGGGTGCAGCCTGGGCGGCGTGTGTGCCGTGTACGCCGCGTGCGCGGAGACCCCGCTCGCCGCGGCGCTCGCCGCCGTGAACGTCTACAACCTCGCGGGTGCCCGTGCCGAGGCGCGCGTGAACGCGCCGGCGAGCTTCCAGGTGGCGTTCCTCGACGAGCTCTACCTCGCCACGCCGGAGGACATCGCGGCGAACCCGTTCGACCTCGAGGAGGCGTAAGGCATGAACACCCTGGTAGCTGTTGCGATCGCGCCCGTGGGCGTGGGCGATGAGCTCAAGGAATACGTCGCCGACGTGGTGCGCGTGATCCGCGAGAGCGGGCTCTCGTGCCGCACGAACTCGATGTTCACCGAGATCGAGGGCGAGTGGGACGACGTGATGCGCGTCGTGAAGGACGCGACGTTCGTGCTGGCGGAGCGTGGCATCCGCACCGAGGTCGTGCTCAAGGCCGATATCCGCCCCGGGTTCGAGAACATGATGGAGCGCAAGGTGCGCGTGGTGGACGAGATCCTCGACCAGGAGTGATACGCAGGCGCCGGTGATAAAAAGGTGTCAGTCACCTTTTTATCACCTTGCGCAGTGAGTGATAATTTGGTGTCAGACACCTTTTTATCACCCCGCGCGATAAGTCAATTGAACCCGTCCCCATTGTCTCGGTGAGTCAATTGAACCCGTCCCCAATGACTCAAGGAAGGAAGCTGCATATGAGCATCCGTGAGAAGCTGGACATCTCGGCATACCTGGTGCTCGGGCCGGAGAACACGCTCGGACGCCCGGTGGCGGACGCGGTGCGCGCCGCGCTCGACGCCGGGTTCACCATCGTGCAGGTGCGCTCGAAGGTGGCGGGTGCGCGCGAGCTCATGGAGTGCGCGCGGTCCGTGGCGGACGTCATCGCCGAGGCGGGCAAGGCCGACACGGTGCCGCTGCTCATCGACGACCGGCTCGACGTGGCGCTCGCCTGCCGCGACGCCGGCATCAAGGTGGACGGCGTGCACGTGGGCCAGAGCGACATCCCGGTCGAGGTGTGCCGCCGCTACCTGGGCGAAGATTCCATCGTGGGGCTCTCCGCCGCAGCGCACGAGATGCGCCGCTACATCGAGACGGCGGATACCTCGCAGGTCGATTACCTCGGCGTGGGTCCGCTGCACGAGACGGCGACCAAGCCGGACTGCGGGCTCGACGATGATGGCCATGTCATCACCCGCAGCCTCGAGGAGCTCGCCGAGCTGCGGCGCGTGAGCCCGAAACCCATCGTCGTGGGCGGCGGCGTGAAGGCGGCGGACATCCCCGCGCTCGCGAAGACCGGCGTCGACGGGTTCTTCGTGGTCTCCGCCGTGGCGGGCGCGCCGGAGCCCTACGCTGCGGCGAAGGAGCTCGTCGACCTGTGGCGCGCGAACGCGTAGGGACGCGAGGCCGGACAACGTGCGAACGCCGTGGGGCGCGGGCGAGCTGTGAGGGCGTGCCCGCGCCCTTTTCTTGAGAACGCTCAGGTGGGCGTTTGTCCGCGGCTTTGATTACGCATCTTTCGGAAAGCCGGGATGTGATTTGTCCGATGCGGGATGCTTGTCAGCTTTACTACGGCCACGTCTGCTCCTCATCCGGAATGCTTGGGTCAAAAACCAAGATCACAGAATTTGATCGTCTGAGGCGCGTGATGCTGTATTCAGTGCACTCTGTGTGTATGCCGACTTATTGATTGATATATACGCTAAGGCACAATCACCAACGCAGCGCCTTATGCCACCTTCTATGGACACGGATACCTATTGCCGGTCAGCTGACGAAATGATGCCATCCAGCTATTGAAACCGACCGTTTATCGGAAGGTAACTGCGCTCTGACACAAGAGAAACGCGTATGTAATATTTTGGAGTAAACTCCAACTAAGAAAATAAATCAGAAGTTTACGCCAAACCTGATGTAAACCCTTGTATTTGCATAGCCAGTTTGCGATGAAAGGGGGTGAAAGCAATCGATATGGCATATGACAGAGCTATGGATAGGCCTGCGAACGGTTTCGCGTTGTCGCGAGAACCGATGCGCTCTCCACCCTGACGGGACAGAACGGATTTTGTTCGCCGTCATAGGTTGAGTGCTCGAGTACTGGGCGCGATTGAGATGAGGTGGGGCAATGATTGTACTTGTGCGTTGCGATGATCGCTTGATCCACGGTCAATGCATGACCGTTATCGTCAAGGAATACGACATCAAAACCATTCTGGTTGTAGATGACACCACGGCAAGCAACCCGATTCTAAAGTCAGTGTTCTCGGCAGCCGTGCCAAGCAATATGAAGGCACGGGTGGTGACGGTCGACCAGGCCGTTTCAAAGATAAAGGCTGCAGCAGAGAACGATGTGCGCACCATGGTGCTCATGAAGTCGCCTGAGGTGTACTACCAGCTCCTGGAGAAATCACCGGAACTTCCGCGGGATTTGAACATCGGCCCCATGTCCGCACGCAAGGGAGCTATCGATGTGCACCCCGCCATCCATCTGCTCCCCCAGGAGGGCGAGGCAATCAAGCAGGCGGTTGCCGCTGGAGCTCATGTGTGGTTCAGGCAGGTGCCCGGCCAGCCGATTATCGAATGGGACGAAGTGAAGGATCGCTTCTAGAGCCGTCATCAGACAGTTGGTTCATAGAGCGAATCGAGAACGGACGGCGCATCGCGCTTTGTCCGCGCATCGGGATTCGAATGAGGAGGGAACGCATGACAGTCTTTCAAGCACTCTTACTCGCGTTATTTGGATGGATGAGCTCCATCTACTCACCGGTGCTCATCGGCGGCCTGCTTGGATGGTATACCATCGGGCGTCCGCTCGTTTCTGGCGCGATTATCGGTTTCATCATGGGCGATGTCACCACGGGCGTCATCATGGGCGCTGCTATCCAGATGCTCTACATTGGCCTCGTGACCCCTGGCGGGTCGATGCCGGCGGACGTGAACTATGCGTCGTGGATCGGCATCCCGCTTGCCATGGCAGCGGGCGCGGGCGAGGAGTACGCCCTTGCGCTCGCCGTTCCGCTGAGCACGCTCGGTGTCCTCGCCGTGTACGGTTTGTGCGCCATCAACCTGTTCTTCGTGCACATGCAGGATAACGCCATTGACAAGGGCAACCTCAAGCTTGCAGCACAAGTGCCCATCATCGGCCAGGTGACGAATTTTGTTTTGCGCTTCATTCCGATTTTCGTGATCGACCTGTTCGGCGCAGACCTCATCACGCAGATCGTGAACATGATGCCCGTGCAGGTGACCGATATCCTGCAGATCTTTGCCAACATGCTCCCGCTCGTGGGCTTCATGCTTCTCATGCGGGTGCTTTGCAAGGTCGATTTCGACCTCATCTATTTCTGCATCGGCTTCTTGCTGGTCGCTGTGGGCGGTATGGCGATGATCCCGGTCGTCATCATCGCGCTCGCCATCGCATATGTGGGGTCGAAGGGTGATTTCAATGCGAAGAACGCTGAAGAGGAGGTCGAATAACATGGCAGAGAACGCAACCGAAACCAAGCTGAGCAAGAAGACCATTGCTAGGGCATATTGGAGCTGGATGTTCTTCAATCTGTCCGTTCAGAACTTCGAGCGCATGCAGGGGCCAGCCGTTGTCAAGATGCTCGGCGATGTGCGCGAGGATTTGTATCCCGGCGATCCTGAAGCGCAGAAGAAGATGCTTGCGCGCCATGCCAACTTCTTCAATACCGAGCCCTATCTGGGCAGCCTCGTTCCCGGCGTGATCCTGGGCATGGAGGCGAGCAAGGCTGAAGGCGCTGATGTGCCTGACGAGCTTATCGACTCGATCAAGACGGCGCTTATGGGACCGTTCGCGGGTATCGGCGACTCGCTGCTTCCCGGTACGATCATTCCCATCCTGCTTTCCATCGCGCTCGGCCTCTCCCCGAACGGAGAGCTTCTTGGACCGATTTTCTACGTGGTCGTGTTCCTCGCCATCATGTTGCCGCTCACACGGTTCCTATTCACCTATGGCGCGCGTACCGGAGCATCTGCGGCATCGGCGCTCTTGGAAAGCGGCATCAAGGACAGGATCGTCTCTATCGCCCAGACTGTCGGACTGGTAGTCGTGGGTGCGGTGACCGCATCCTACACGCAGGTGAACATCGGTCTGGTGTTTACGAGCGGCGACCTCACGATCGATATCGCTTCGATTTTCTCGACGCTCATGCCGGGTCTGCCCGTGCTGCTTATGGCGTTCCTTGCGTACTTCCTTATGGTCAAGAAGAAGTGGAGCGCCAATAGGATGATCCTGTTCTTCCTGATTGTTGCCATCGTGGGTTACTTCACGACGATCCTGACCGTTTCCGCTGCATAAGGGGGCAAGGCCATGAAGGACGTGGTCAAGAGCCTCCTGGGAGGCGTGGTCATATCGTGCCAAGCCTATGAGGATTCGCCCATGTATGGGGCGGATGTGATGGCGCGGATGGCTCGATGCGCCGAGGTGGCAGGCGCTGCCGGCGTGCGCGCGTGCTGGCCGCAGGATGTGCGCGCCGTTCGCGCGGCGGTGGATCTTCCCATCGTGGGTATCAACAAGCGTTTCGGAACGGGCGATCCCCTCGATGACATCTTCATCACGCCAACGGTGGAATCTGCTGCAGAGGTCATCGAAGCGGGTTGCGATATCGTGGGCATCGATTGCACGATTCGCCCTTCCCGTTCATTTGACGAGCTTGTGGCGCTGCTCTCAGAGGTTAAGGAGCGCTATCCCGATATCGCCATCATGGCGGATCTCGCCACCGTCGAGGAGGCCGTGGCGGTTGCCGAAACCGGACTCGTGGATATCATCTCCACGACGCTTGCGGGCTATACGCGCCAGTCACTTGGACGTGCAAGCGAAGGTCCCGACCTTGAGACCTTGCGCGAGGTGAAGGCTTCCGTCGATTTGCCGGTGAACGGCGAGGGTCGCATCTGGGAGCTTGCGGACCTCAAGGCGGTTATCGACGCGGGTGCGGATATGGTGACGATTGGTTCTGCGGTAACGCGGCCGAATCTCATCGCAGAGCGGTTCGTTTCGGCCAACCGCCGCATGCGCTCATGATGCGCGTAGGCACATAGAGATTATCGTGGCGCCGATAGAGATTATCGTGGCGCCGATGCTCCCGTGGGGCATCGGCGCCCACTCTGTTAGAGGTGAAACATGGCTCGATGCATTCAAAGCAATAACGTGTGGTATCGGGGGCGCCTGCAACCTGCGTGGCTGGTAGTCGAGGATGGGAAGATCGTGCAGATCGGGGAGGGTACGCGCAAGCGGGCCGATGCGGATTACGGAGACCTGCTCGTGCTGCCCGGCTTCATCGATGCACATACCCATGGGAACAACGGCGTGTCAACGGAGACCGCTGACGAGCGGGAGATGGAGCGCTGGCAGCGAGAGATTGCGGCTGAAGGCGTTACGTCGTTTGCTGCAACGACCGCGAGCTTTCCCTTCGAAGAGAATGTTGCAATTTTCGGACGCCTTGCGTCGTGCGTCGGTCGAGACGAGGGAGATGTACCTGGGGCAGAGGTGCTGGGAATCTACGTCGAGGGTAATTTTATCGACCCGGATCATCGAGGCGCCCAGGACATCGAAGCCATCGTGGAGCCGTCCATCGAGGTTCTCCAAAGGTACATCGAAGCGTCGCGGGGGACAATCATTCGCATGGTGCTTGCAATCGAGCACGATAGAGACCTTGCCGTGCTCGACTATGCGCGCTCGCAAGGAATCGGTGTGAGCGTTGGGCATAGCGCGGCGACGTACGCCGAGGTGCTCGATGCCTGCTGCCATGGGCTCGATGGCGTGACGCATACCTATAACGGGATGTCGCCCATGCATCATCGCGAGCCGGGCATCGTGGGAGCGGCGCTCGATATTCGCCAGCTCTATGCGGAAATCATCGCCGATGGCCATCATGTCAGCTGGCCTGCGGTGCGCCTGCTCGGCCGGATGAAAGGTATCGACCGTCTTGTGCTGGTGAGCGATGCAAGCCCGCTCAAGGGATTTGACGGAGCGCTTCCTTCGGGGATACATATCGACGAAGAGGGCCAATTCCGCACCGATTCCGGGGCGCTCGCAAGCTCCTCCATGCGCATGTGCGACGGCGTGCGCAATTTGATGCTTCGCGCTGGATTGCCGTTTGCAGATGCGGTATGCGCGGCGACCATCAACCCAGCGCGCCTGCTCGGATGCGAGGCGCGCAAAGGGTCGCTTGAAGTGGGCAAGGATGCCGATATCGTTGTACTTGACCACACGTTCAATGTAGTGCAGACACTCTGCCGCGGTAGAGCGATGTTGATCGAATAGGAGGTAATCTCATGCAGGCCCAGGAAGTTATCGACCATCTTGAGGCGCTGGGAACGTGGGTCGATTGGAACAAGACCCGGGACATCGTGCTCGCGGGCGATGTGACACGCGAGATTGAACGTGTGGGCGTGACGTGGGTCGCCACGATGGCATGCGTACACGACGCGGTTGCGCACGGCATCGATCTGCTCATCACGCACGAAAATCCATTTTATGCCCCCTCGACCGATCCGCACCGCCTCGTATATCGACAGCGGGAAGAGAAGCGCGCGCTTATAGAAGAGAACGGCATGGTCGTTTATCGGTGTCATGACGTGTGGGACAAGGTTCCCGGCGTGGGCGTCGCCGACTGTTGGGCGAAGATTTTGGGTCTGCCGTGCACCCGGAAGGTCGAATCGTATATCCAGCACGCGCGTGTTGAGCCTGTGAGCGTCCGAGATTTTGCGCGCCGGGTGGCCGCCGCCCTTGCGCCGTATGGTGAGGAATCGGTTTGGGTGGTAGGCGATCTTGACGCTCAGGTACGCGAAGTAGGTCTAGGTACGGGCGCGGCGACTGATGTCTGCAGGATGCTTGAGCAGCCGTGCGACGTTTGCATTGTTGCCGATGACGGCATCAGCAATTTCCATGACGTGCAGCTGGCGATAGATGCGGGGGTGCCGCTGATCGTAGTGAACCATGCGTGCTGCGAGAAGCCGGGTATTGACGCGATGGTCGCGTATCTGGCGGACGCGTTTCCCGGATTGGATGCGGTGCGTTTGAGCGAGGGCTACGCCATTCACGCCATTATGGGCTGATTCTCGCTGTGCTTTGCGAGCGGGGTACTGCTTGCGAGGCGTACACGCTTATCCTATCGCCTCCTGCGCCCCGCACGCCGCGGTGCGCAGGAGGCGGCGTGATGATACACTGCAAGGCGCGACGAGCTTATAAGAGCTTGTCCAGGTGGTATGCCATCCGGTTGATTCTACGGAGTGCCCATGCAGGTCATAGCCCAGACGAAGACGCTTTATCCCTCCCTGACCAAATCCGAGCGCAAAGTCGCCGATTTCGTTCTCGAGCACGGGGGCGAATTGGTGCATATGACGCTCTCGGAGCTTGCGCGGCGCATCGGGGTGGGCGAGGCGACGGTGGTGCGCTTTTGCCAGAAGATTGACCTGGGTGGATTTCAGGAGCTCAAGTTCTACCTGGAACTTGAGATTGACGAGTCAAAGCAGGATGCCGGCGAGGGGCCTGAGGGTATCAAGCAGAATCTTATCGACAATATCGAATTCACCTATTCGATGCTGTCTCAAGGCGAGCTTGAGCAGGTGCTCGATGCCATCCACGATGCTGAGGAGGTTTTTTTCTACGGCATCGGAACGAGTGGCCTGTCCGCTTCGATGGGCGAGGCGCGCCTGTTCCGTTACGGCAAGCGAACTCGTGCCGTCACCGACTCGCATGTTCAGATGATGCAGTCGAGTCTGTGCGATTCGTCGAGTCTGCTTATCGCCGTATCGGTTTCGGGTGAGACGAAGGACCTCATCGAATCGGTCGGGGCCGCGCGGAGCGCCGGCGCCCAGGTCGTCGCAATCACCAGCTACGCGAACTCTTCTCTTGCAAAACTCGCTGATCACGTGTTCATCACGTATGACAAGATGAGCTTTCTCGAGGGCGGTACGTTCTCGAGCGCGGTATCGCAAATCTACGTGCTCGATGTGATCACGACGAGCTATGCCCTTCGCTATAGCGATGATGTTGCGCGGGTGCAGGAAAAGATTGGCTGGTCGATGATGAGCAAGGTGAACGTGTAGCAGCTTGTTGCCGCCGGCGTTTCGATAGATGTGCATCTGCGGCTGTGATTGCATACAGTTGTTAAGGAGCCGTGCCTCCGATTCACGCGGGGTGCGAGGCTCCATGTCTATCGCTACAATCTTCTACGAACAGCAGTCTTCCGGCGCCGTGCCCGCCGATTCGAATCGAAGGAGCCCCCATGCTCATCTACAACAGCGCTACGCACGCGAAAGAGGAGTTTCAGCCCATCGAGGCCGGCAAGGTGCGCATGTACGTGTGCGGCCCCACAGTCTACGACAACATCCACATCGGCAACGCGCGCACGTTCATCTCCTTCGACGTGATCCGTCGCTGGCTCATCGCGAGCGGCTACGAGGTCACGTTCGCGCAGAACCTCACCGACGTGGACGACAAGATCATCAACCGCGCGAATGAGCAGGGGCGCACGGCCGCCGAGGTCGCCGAGGAGTTCTCGAAGAAGTTCATCGACGTCATGCACCGCGCGAACGTGCTCGACCCGGACGTGCGCCCGCGCGCTACGAAGGAGATCGGCCCCATGATCGGCATGATCAAGAGCCTCATCGAGCAAGGGCACGCCTACGCGGCCGACAACGGCGACGTGTACTTCTCGGTGCGCAGCGATCCCAGCTACGGTGAGGTGTCCGGTCGCAAGATCGACGACCTCATGGTGGGCGCGCGAATCGAGGAGAACGAGGACAAGCGCGATCCGCTCGATTTCGCGCTCTGGAAGGCCGCGAAGCCCGGCGAGCCCAGCTGGCCGAGCCCCTGGGGCGACGGCCGCCCCGGCTGGCACACCGAGTGCGCCGCCATGGTGCATCGCTACCTGGGCGTGCCGATCGACATCCACGGCGGCGGCTCCGACCTGGCCTTCCCGCACCACGAGAACGAGTGCGCCCAGGCTACGTGCGCGTGGCACGAGGGGTTCGCGAACACGTGGATGCACACGGGGATGCTGCTCGTGGACGGCGAGAAGATGTCGAAGAGCCTCGGCAACTTCTTCACGCTCGAGGAGGTGCTCGAGAAGCACTCCGCCGCGGCGCTGCGCCTGCTCATGCTGCAGACGCACTACCGCTCGCCGCTCGATTTCTCGTGGGAGCGCCTCGAGGGCGCGGAGAACTCGCTCGCGCGCATCGCGGGCACGGTGCGGAACCTCAAGTGGGCGGCCGACCACGCTGAAGGGGAGCCGGACGCCGAGCTCGCGGCCGGTCTCACGGCTGCCATGGAGCGCGCCGCCGCCGAGTACGAGGCATGCATGAACGACGACTTCAACACGGCGGGCGCGGTCGCCGCGTACTTCCAGCTCGTGACCGAGGCGAACACGTACCTCGACCAGGCCGCGGGCGCTGTCGACCCTGAAGCTGCGCGCGTGTGCGGCGCCGTGATCGCGGGCGCCCTCGCGCAGCTCGGCGTCGAGCTGCCGCAGCAGGAGGAGCCGCTGCCCGTTGGGCTCTTGGGCGTCGCCGCGGGGCTCGTGGGCTACACGGGCGACGATGTGGACGAGGCCGCCGAGCGCATCCTCGCCGCCCGCGCCGAGGCCCGCGCCGCCAAGGATTGGGGAACGGCCGACGCCATCCGCGACCAGCTACGCGACATGGGCCTCGTCATCGAGGACACCGCCGCCGGCAGCCGCATCAAGCGCGCCTAGATGTAATGGGTTGGTTGGGGACGTGTTCTTTTCAACCCATTTTGCAAAATAACCCCAGGGGTAATTTTACATTCGACATGAAGACCGCCTCTTGTTAGGGGCGGTCTTTTTGGTCAGGGCTCTTGCACGGTATCGAACATATGTCCGTACGTGGTCGTAGCATACGTGCATGGTGAAACCCACGGGGTGGGAGGCGCGTATGCTGGAAAATGGGAGCGACTATCTGCTGGTGTTGAGCCAAGTGAAACGGGAGATCGCGCAAACGCGGGCACGGGCTGTGAGCCGTGTCAACTCGGAACTGATCTGCATGTATTGGAGGATCGGGACTCTATTAGACGCGCGGAGCTTCTGGGGATCCAAATCAATTGAAACGCTCTCTCAAGATATACGTACAGCTTTTCCAGGGATCAGGGGCTTTTCCGTACGCTATTTGAAATACATGATGAAATTCGCGCGTGAGACCGAGTGGGAAATTGTGCAAACAGTGTTTGCACACATTAGCTGGTCTCACAACATCGCATTGATGAATAAAACGCAAAGCTCCGATGAATGTCTCTGGTATGCGAAAGCCTCTATCGCAAATGGCTGGTCACATTCGGTGCTCATCCACCAAATCGAGTCTCATCTGTATGAGCGCCAAGCGCTATCGACCTCGTTGAACAATTTCAATCGCACGCTGCCGGAACCCGAAAGCGAGCTTGCACAGCAGGCGCTCAAGGATCCATTCATCTTCGATTTCATCACAGCGCAGCAAAGCCGGACCGAGCGCGATATCGAAGAGCAGATGGTTGAGAACGTGACGAAGGTGCTCCTTGAGCTGGGAACCGGCTTCGCATTCATGGGCAACCAGTATCACCTTACCGTGGGCGGCGATGATTTCTATATCGATTTGCTGTTCTACAACGTGCGACTGCATTGCTATTTGGTAGTTGAGCTTAAGAACGAGAAGTTCAAGCCGGAGTTCACGGGCAAGCTCGGGTTCTATGTATCGGTGGTGGACGATATGCTGGCAGGTGAGCTCGATAATCCCACCATCGGACTTGTGCTCTGCAAGGAGAAGAACGATGTGGTGGCGGAGTACGCGTTGCGCAGTATCGACCAGCCCGTGGGCATCAGCGCGTATCGTTTGGGGGATGAACTGCCCGAAGGCTATCGGAATGTATTGCCGACCCCGGAGGACTTGCAGACAAGGCTGTGAGCGCGGGGCACCCATGTAAAAACACCCTAGGGGTTATTTTACATTCGACATGAAGACCGCCCCTCACCAGGGGCGGTCTTGTGCTATGTAAAATAACCCCTGGGGTGTTTTTACATGCGGGGATGGATGCGCTCGTGTTCTAGCAGCTTGAGCTTGCGTTCAATGCCTCCGGCGTAGCCAGTGAGGCTGCCGTCCGCTCCGATGACGCGATGGCAGGGGATGATGATCGATACGGGATTGTGCCCCACGGCGCCGCCGACCGCCCGAGCGGAAACGCGGTCGACGCCGCGCTGCGCCGCGAACCGTTGGGCGATTACGCCGTAGGTGGTCGTCTCGCCGTACGGGGTTTGCAGAAGAATCGCCCACACGTCCTGGCGAAATGCCGAGCCAGCAGGATGCAAGGGCGGCAGCTGCTCGGGGCGCTCGCCTGCGAAGTACGCATCGAGCCAGAAGCGCGCCTGCATGAGAACGGGGGTCTCGCATTCCGCGTGCTCGGAAGGTAGAGCCGCGCCGAAATACTTCTGCCCGACGAACCACGCGCCGGTGAGTCCGAGCTCATCGGCGGCGAGCAGCATGGTGCCCAGGGGAGATTCGTACTGTTGGATTGCAACCATGGCGCCTCCGGATCCGCAGCCAGCTTTATCTGCATGATACGCCGTGCGTCGTGTCGCGCACGGCACGCGATGGCATGGAGAACGGCGCGCCGAGCGCGTCCGGGCTATGCGGGTGCCGGGCAGTTCCGTATACTTACGGTTCATACGCAATCGTGAGGAGTGGAACATGGGTCGTCAGCGGCGAGAGCAGCGTCAGCAGTCCGATGCGGGAAGGTCGCGTCGGGAGGCGGGGCGCGCGCAATCGTCCCAAGGCCGCCGCGGAACGACGGGCGCGCGGCCAGATAAGCGCGCTGTCGGTACGCCCGAGCGCCACCCCTCCGCCCGAGCCCAGCAGCCTGCGCCCACCCGCCCCGCTGGCGCCTACATCGAGGGCCGCCGCGCCGCCGCGGAGGCGCTGCGCACGGGCTTCCCCGTGAAGCGCGCGCTCGTGGCGGAGGGCGAGGGGCGCGACGCCGCGCTTGTCGCGCTCGTGGCGGACGTCCAGGCTGCCGGCATCCCCGTGCGCCGCGTATCGCGCGCGGAGCTCGACGCGCTTTCCGCGCACGGTGCGCACCAGGGCATCGCGCTCGAGGTCGGGGCGTTCCCGTACGCTGACCTCGCGGACGTGATCGCGCGCGCAGGCGACGGCCCCGCCCTCGTGGTGGTGCTCGACCACGTGACCGACGCGGGCAACTTCGGCGCCATCGTGCGCTCGGCCGAGGTTGTGGGCGCGGCGGGCGTGGTCATCGCGAGCAAGCGCGCCGCCGAGGTGACCGTCGCGACCTACAAGACCTCCGCCGGAGCCGTCATGCACCTGCCCATCGCGCGCGTGCCGAACATCGCGCGTGCACTCGAGGATCTGAAAACGGCGGGCTTCTGGGCGGTTGGAGCGAGCGAGCATGCCGACGCCGTGTGCTGGGAGACGCCGCTCGCCGGGCGCATCGCGCTCGTGATGGGTTCCGAGGGCGACGGTATCAGCCGGCTCGTGCTCGAGACCTGCGATGACCTCACGCGGCTGCCGCAGCGCGGGCAAACGGAGAGCCTGAACGTGGCGCAGGCCGCGACGGCGCTCTGCTACGAATGGCTGCGCCAGAACCAGGCGTGAGGCGGTCTCGCGTCTACGCTTTCACCGGTTGCGCGGGCATACAAGCCTCCGCACCCGAGACGGGACGTGCGTTTTTTCTTCGCGAGCCCAAATAATGGTGGTCAAATTCAGATATGCACGATTCGTCGCGTGCGGAGGGCGCTTGATCGAAGCAAATATGGTCTGAACGCCGTAAAATAAGGGCAAAATGGCGGGAAAACCGGCCATTTTGGAAGGTTTGCGGATGATCTGCGGCACATCGCGGCGCCTCCATCGTGCATATCTGAATTCCACCACCACAAAACGCTGCCGCGCGATGAAAAACGCGACGCGCGCCAGGGGATGCATGTAAAATAACCCCTGGGGTAATTTTACCTTGAAGCAAAGGGGGCGAGATGGGCAAGAAGAGCAGGCAAAAGGCGAAGGCGAAGCGCTTCGGCGAGGGCTCGGCCAAGCCCATCGTGAGCGCGAGCACGTACGGCGCGGGCAACGCGTTCGCCTCGGCGTTCGCACCGGCGAGCATCGTCGACCCGGCGCGGGGCACCAACGCGCGCGGCCAACTCGAGCTGCTCGTCGTCGACGGCTACAACGTCATCCATGCGAGCCCGCGCTACGAGCGCCTCGTCTCCGACCATTCGGACGACCCCTATTCCCGTGACGTGCACGAACGTGCCCGCACCGCTCTCATAGCCGACGTCGCCGCCTTCGCGCAGCACCGCTACGAGCCGGTGATCGTGTTCGACGGCGCGGGCAACGTCTCGGCCGACCGCCCGAACCTCCCGCAGGCGGGCGTGCGCATCGAGTTCTCGCCCACGGGCGTCTCGGCCGACACCGTGGTCCAGCGCCTGTGTACGGAGGCGCGCGAAGCCGGGCGCGCATGCTCCGTGGTGACGAGCGACGGCACCATCCAGGCGACGGTCATGGGCAAGGGTGTCACGCGCATCTCGGCGCGCATGTTCGTGGAGGAGATGCAGCTCTTCGACGCCGATGTCAAGGAGGCCGAGGAAGCTCCGGACATCAAGCTCACGCTCGGCAGCCGCCTCTCACCCGACGCCGTGGCGAAGCTCGCGGCGCTGCGCGACGCCACCCTGCGCGGATAGCCGGCGCCTATCGCGGCGACCAAGCGGCCCGTGAGCACCTCCGCACCTCGTGTCCCGCACCCCGTTCCCGCATGCTGCCGTGTCGTGCCATACTAAGGGCACAAGCGGGCAAATGCGAACGAAGGGGGCGGCGATGCGCTATCGCAAGCTGGGAAACACGGGGCTCGAGGTCAGCGAGATCGGGTTCGGCGGTGAGTGGGTCGACGGCACGCCGGAGGAGGCGCTCGCCATGGTGCGCACCGCGGACGAGGCGGGCATCAACATCCTCGACTGCTGGATGCCCGACCCCACGCGCCGGTCGAACCTGGGCGATGCGCTCGCCGAGCTCGGTGCGCGCGACCGGTGGGTCATCCAGGGGCACCTCGGGTCGACCTGGCAGGATGGCCAGTACGTGCGCACGCGCGACCTCGCGCACGTGAAGCCGGCGTTCGAGGACCTGCTCGCGCGCTTCCACACGAGCTACATGGACTTGGGCATGATCCATTACGTGGACAGCCCGGCGGAATACGAGGAGGCCACGTCCGGCCCGTTCATGGACTACGTGCGCGAGCTTCACGCGGCGGGTACCATTCGCCACATCGGCCTCTCCACGCACAACCCGAAGATCGCGAAGCGCGCCGCCTTAAACCCCGAGATCGAGATGATCCTCTTCTCGGTGAACCCCGCGTTCGACATGATGCCGGCGACCGAGAACCTCGACGACTACTTCGGCGAGGCGGGCGAGCAGTCCGCGCGCGACGGCATGACGCCCGAGCGCGCCGAGCTCTACGCGCTCTGCGAGGAGACGGGCACGGGCATCACGGTGATGAAAGGCTTCATGGGCGGCCGCCTCTTCGATGCCGCGCAGTCGCCGTTCGGCGTGGCACTCACGCCCGTGCAGTGCCTGGAGTACGCGCTCACGCGCCCGGCCGTGGCGAGCGTGATGGTGGGGTTCTCCGCGCCGGAGCACGTCGCGGACGCCGTCGCGTATGAGACGGCCACCCCGGAGGAACGCGATTACGCGCGCGTGCTCGCGGGGGCGCCGCGCCACGCCTATATCGGCCAGTGCACCTACTGCGGCCACTGCGCGCCCTGCCCCCAGGGCATCGACATCGCGAGCGTGAACAAGTTCTACGACCTCGCGACGATGTACGACGAGGTGCCGGATTCCCTGCGCGAGCACTACCGCGCGCTGGGGACGACGGCGTCGGCGTGCGTCGCGTGCCGCGCGTGCGAGCGGCGCTGCCCCTTCGGCGTGGGTATCGCGGACAAGATGGCCGCCGCGGCCGAGCTCTTCGGCTGCTGATGATAAAAAGGTGTCAGACACCTTTTTATCAGAAACGGGCTCGGAGGTGCGTCCCCCGAGCCCGCATGTGTCATGGAGCCAGCGACAGGAATCGAACCCGCAACCGTCTGATTACAAATCAGATGCTCTACCGTTGAGCCACGCTGGCGCTTTGAAGCGTGTCCTAGGATACTGAAACCGCCCGGCTGGCGCAAGGCGACTCACTGCGGGCGGGTGGGGTGGACGGCGCTGGCCGATGGGTTGGTTGGGGACGTGTTCCTTTCAACCCATTCGCGCGATTGCGGCGTCTCCCGCAGAATCCGAATGGGTTGATAGGAACACGTCCCCAACCAACCCATCCCACTTCGCCGAAATTCTCGCGTATCTTCGCCCGCGATGGGGGTATAGTACGCATACACTTTTTTCTTCCGTAACCAGCTCCGCTTCGGGCGGGGCGCCGAGCACATCAGATACGAGTTCTAGCGAGTACGAGGTAACGGCATGCAGTGGAGTAAGGCCATCTAACAACTTAATAGCGCGTGATGTATGTGGTCCAGCAGTCCCTAGGCGGAGCTGTCTCTATTCGAGGAGCTGCGCCCCGGGTCCCTGCCCCCTGTCCCGTCTCGGCGTGGTCGTTCCTGCGCCGGGCGGAACCGACAGGGCTGTCACCTTGATAACCGCATACACGCCAACCTCCCTTCGGCGGGGCGCGCCCGGCGCTGCCCCGTCCCGCGGCGAGCGCACCCCGAGTGCGCGACGACCTGCGGAAGCGAGCCCGCCGGGGCGATGACCTTGTGGGGAGGGCGGCGCGACCCATTCGTCCGGTGGCAGCGGCCACAAGGAACGAGCGCGGCGGCCGACGGGCCGCGCCGACGCACGAACGTCGGGCACCGGACGGGGAAAGTCGGCTGGGCACCCCCCATCGCGGGCGGTGCCGGCCGGCACACACGGCACCAGCCGCACAACGACATCACGCGTTATCAACTAAGGGAGATTCGCATGGACGAAGATGTTCCGACGCTCGAAGATCTGATTGAAGAACTGACGGCAACGCCCGTCGAACCGACCGTCGAGCAGCTCGCATGGAAGGCAGAGCAAGAACGCATCGCGCGGGAGCAGAAGGCCCGCGAGGATGAGTTCAACCGGCTCCGCCGTCCCTACCACGATCGCGTCTTCAGCGCGTTCGCAGCGTTCGCCCGGATTCCGCTCGCGCACCTGGCAGGGGGCTCCGGACGCGTCGCGGAGGCGACCCGTGCGCGCATCGATGGCTACCTGAAGCGGTTCGGGCCGGGGCTCTGGGATCACTGGGGCAAGACGCTCGGCTCTGCTGCGTGCCTCATCACAGAGGACTACTTCGACCTCGAGGAATACCAGCCCAAGCTCATGAAGCAAAAAGACGATGACGAGTTGAACATCGTGCCCTGGGAGCAGCCCTATGAGCCGCCGGCCGAGGGCTATTACCCTGACGATACCGCCATCGGAGCCGCGCCCGATGCGCCCGAGCGCGACGCCAAGATCAAGGAGGGCCTCGCCCGCATCATGCCCTGCATGACCGAGCTCGTCGCCACGGCGATCGACGTGCTCGAGCTGCACGGCGTCGACACGCACCGCGCCGATGCTTACGAGCAGGCGCCGAGCTTCGGCGAGGGGTACTACGCAAAGCCTCTCTACGCCGGCATGCTCAAGCTGCCCGCCGCCGCGCGGGAAGACGCCATCGACCGTTTCACGCTCATGGGCATGACGGAGGACGAGGCGCGCACGACGGTCTCCGTCCTGCTCGAGATCCCGTTCTGCGAGCTCGAGGCCGTCGTCTGGTTCTTCTACGACGACGAGGAACCCTACGGCTTCTCGAAAACGACCTTCATGCTCGATCTATCCGAGGGCGAGGGTAAGATCATCGACGGGATCGAGTTGTCTCGCCAGGAGCTCATCAACACGATTGACACCGTCGCCTCCGACACCGTCTGCCACATCAAGACGGCGCACGTGAGCGCAGACGATAGCCAGCCCATCGCTGCTGTCGTGCGCGACCTGGCGGCAGGCGCGCGCACCGACGATGAGTACGAGGCGCTGCTAGCCATAGGGACGTACAACAAGCTGCTCCACCCGCTCTCCATCATGGCCGACTACCGGATTCCGCGCTGCTGAGCGAAAAAACTCAAAATTCCTGAGCACGTTCGCCTGCGGCGGGTGTATAGTGAAGCCCACCCGTTAAAGAGTTCTGTACCCACAGGCTCGCCGCCAAGCACATCAGATACGAGTTGTAGCACGTAAGAGGTAATGGCAAGCATGAGCAAGACCATCTAACAACTTAATAGCGTTGGTTGCACGTCGTGGTTCGTCCCTAGGCGGAGCTGTCTCGATTTGAGGCGTTTGCGCTTGCGGACGTTCCCAGCCCTGCCCCATCGGCGCGGTCGTTCCTGCGTCGTGGGCGCATGGGTCATGGTAGCTTGACAACCGTATACGCGCTGCTTTCCAGCGGCGTGGTTGCGCCTTGCGCGCAATCGCGCTCCCCGACGAGCGCGCCCCGAGCGCGCGATGACCCGGGGAAGAGAGCCCGGCATGGCGATGACCTCGCGGGGGAGCAGCGCGATTCCACATCCTGCACGGCATCTGAAAGGAGCGCGTGGGCAGCAGACGCAACCGCCCCGCCGCTGAGCACTCGATGTCGCGCAGGGAAACCACACGACGACCGCCAGCTCAAGGCGGTCAAACAAACACGTATCCATAACGCAGTCCTCCGTGCGCCCACACGCGGCGCACGGCCCCACCCTCGAGCACATCACGATGGAAACCACACGTATCAGACGGGAGAGGAACCACATGGCACACCCTACGGCGCAGCAAACCTTTTTCGATTCGAACCCTGAATACGCGACGCTCGTCTACGCGGCGCAGGACGCGCGGGCGGCACTCGGTATGGCGCTTTCCGGCGAACTCGACGCGCTGCTCGCGCATGAGGGAGGCGTCGAGTACGAGCGGTACGGCCGCCCGAGCGATGAGGAGATGCTCGCAACCTATCTTTCCTCCCTGCAGCGCGTCTGGGCGTATGAGGAGGAGCACCGCGAAGAGGTGCGCCGCTGCCAGGATCTATTCGGTTCCGAGACGTGCGTGGAGGCGTAGCATGAACACGCGAACTACCGTACTTGCCGGCCGCATCGACGCGGCGCTTGACAGCATGGTTCCGCCCGAACTGATCGCTGCCAGCCTCTCCGTCCTTGCGCGTGCCCCCTGGGAGCGCTACTGCGGAGACGCGAAGGCGCGCCGCATGTGTCACCGCATCGCTACGTCGGGGATGACCGGGCTGTACCTCGAGAGCTATGGCGCGGAGCTGCCCGAATGGACAGGCGATGTCGGCGGCATCGCGCGCCTCGCGATGATCCTCGACGACGCCGTCCGCCGCGCGCAGGATCACAACGCCCTCGTCGCCCTCACCGCGAGTCGGGAGGCGCTCGTAGACGGCCTGCTCGACCCGATCCGCAAGTACACGATGTGGAACAGCAAAGCCCGTGAGCAGAAAGAGACCGGCCAAGCGTCTGACGATACGGGCAGGGAGACATCTCGTTCGCAGCGCCGGCGCTCGCCCCGATACGATTTCGCTCACATGGCACGGAAGTACTGTGGCAACGACCTCAATGCTGCCGAAGCGCGTGCGCTGTTCTATGCCTTCTGCTTTTCCACGGCGGGCGACATCCTCGAAGCCGTCAGGTCGTCGCCTGAACTCTCCAAGGGCCCGGCAGCGCCGGACTTCAAGCAGTATTCCGCACGGGCGACCGGGGCGCTCGGGGAATCGCGCGACTGCTCTGCCGAGGTCATGTGCGAGCACTTCGCGAAGAAGCGAGCGTGTATCGATGAGGCCTGCGAGGACGAGGACTATCCCTGGTGGGATGAGGATCCGGAGAGTCCCGAGGAACGCTTGCAGCGCTTGGCCCTGCCCCTGTTCTTCGAACCCCTGGCGCTTGCGAGGTGCTATGGAACCGGGGCAGCGTGTGCTCGCACACAGGCACGCCGCAATCCCACGCTCTCTGCCCGCCTCGCTGCCGCCTGATGCAAGGGCGCGCCAGACCAAAACCAATACGTTTCAGAAGGGATGCTGCTCATGTCCACGGACTTGCCGAACGTCATCGACCGCACCGCTTACCAGAGCCAGACCATCGTCGGCCGCAACCGCACCATCGAGACCGACTCCTTCCAGACGGGCATCAACAACAACATGCTCGTCATCGGCCCATCAGGCGCGGGCAAGACGCGCCACGTGCTCAAGCCCAACCTGCTTCAGATGGGCTCGAGCTTCATCGTGCTCGACACCAAGGGCACGCTCTGCCGCGAGATGGGCACGATGCTCGCTGGTGCAGGCTATACGGTCGAGTGCCTCGACTTCGCGAACATCTGCGAAGAGCCGCGACCGCTTCCCGCCGGAGCCGCGCACGTGGGCTACAACCCGCTCTCGTTCATCCGTCGAGACTCCCACGGCCGCCCCAACCAGCAGGACATCCTCTCCATCGCTGTCGCACTCTGCCCTGTCGAGAACGGGAAGGAGCCGTTCTGGGACCGCGCCGCGGCAAACCTCCTTGCCGCGCTCATCGCATACGTGATGGAAGAGCTGCCACGCGAGGAGCAGACGTTCGCTGCGCTGGTCGAGCTTGCCGAGCACCTGAATGACGGTGCGACATTCCGCTTGCTCGATGACCTCGAGGTGAGCGACCCCGATAGCCTCGCATCCTCGCTGTACCTGCGCTACGCCTCCACGCGCGATGCCGAGAAGATGAACGCGAGCATCATCGGCATCATTGCCGAGAAGCTCATGTGCCTGGGGTTCGACGGGGCGCTCAGACTCTACACCGCCTCCCGCCAGGTCGATTTCGCCCGCTTCGGCCACGAGCGCCGCGCGCTCTTCGTGACCATGAGCGACATCGACCGCGCGCTCGATCCACTCACGAGCCTCTTCGTCGACCAGGCCTTCAAGGCGCTCCTGCGCGAAGCGGACCGTTGCCCGGGCGGCCGCATGCCCGTTCCCGTACGGCTCTTCCTCGACGACTTCGCGAACCTCTACATCAACAACATCGACGACCTGCTCGCCGTCGCACGCAGTCGAGAGATCTGGGTCACGCTGCTGCTGCAGTCTGTGAATCAGCTCGAGGCACGCTACGGCCGGTCGCGCGCCATGTCCATCATGGGCAACTGCGACGTGCAGCTCGCGTTGGGCTTCCAGGACCTCGACACGGCGCGTTGCTTCTCCGAGCGTGCGGATCGGATGCCGAAGACCCTGCTCGAGCTGCCCTCCGGTCGCGCCTGGCTCTTCGTACGCGGTCGGCGTGCCGAGGAAGTTGAGAGCTACCGCCTAGAGGAACACCCGCGCTACGCAGAGCTCGTCACTGCGGCTGCCGCTCCGTTCGAGACGTCGGGGCAGAGGGCTCCGGAAGCAGCGCCCGCGCGTGAACCCGTCGATCCCGTTTCCATGGGGGAGGCGTGTTCGTTCACGCTCGACGAGGAAATTCCGTTCTAGCCCCGCCCCAGCACCTGTCTAGTCTGTTCAAACCGTGTAGCCCAAGAGAGAGGAATCTTCATGGAACAACGCATCATCAGTCCCCGCACCATGCGCGAGACGGCGCGCGGCATCGCGCTCACGAGTATCTACGACGAGATGCTCTCCCGCCGCGAGCTCTCCGTGACCGGAGCGATCGATGCCGCCATGGCGTTCGACATCTGCCAGCAGCTGCTCCAACTCGAGCACGATGACACCTCCGCCGAGGTCACGCTCTATGTGGCGAGTCCGGGCGGCAGCGTCTCCGCCGGCCTCGCCATCGTGGACACCATGCGCACCATCGCATGCCCCGTGCGCACCGTGTGCCTCGATACCGCCGCGTCCATGGGCGCGATTATCTTCGTTTCCGGTGACCGCCGCGAGATGTTCCCGCACGCCGAGCTCATGATCCACGACCCGCTCATCCAGAACGCCGGCGGCTCGGCGCTCTCCGTGCAGGAGACGAGCCGTCGCCTCATGGGGCTTCGCCGCACCCTCAGCCAGATTCTGGCTGACCGCAGCGGCCTTACCGTCAAGCGCGTGCAGGCGCTCACTGCCAAGGACACCTTCCTCACTGCCGAGCGCGCCGTGGAGCTCGGCTTCGCCGACGCGATCGTCGAGCCGCGCAAGGCGGCATAGAGGAGGGCGTGCCGGGTCGCGCCCGAGCAGCGTGCTTGCGCGCGTCCCGGCTTGTTTCGCCATTGCAGGTCGACGTCGAGAGGGAAGGAGACGCGCATGTTTCGCATCCTGTTCAAGTTCATCATCCGAATGCTCCTGGTTTGCTTCATATTGCTCTGTCTGATGGCCTACTGCACCGCTCACGTTCCCGACCCAAACACCGGTTTCAACCCTATGGGCGAGCAGGTGTTCGTCCCCGAGGGCAAGGCCTATATGGGCGAGGTGGTCGAAATCAACGAGGGATCTCAGCTTGAGGAATGGGCACACTCGTTCGACCCGGGGCAGTATCCGGATTACGTCCGCGTCGTCAGCGCGTATCCGGACGAACTGCGCACCGAGCTCGATAACGGCATCTTGTACGGAGAGGTCGATGACCTCGGACGCCTGCCGGGTGCTGCCGGTTGGATCACGAACGACATGCGCTCCGATGCACCGGATGCAGAGGCGGACATCATGGATATGAAGGGTAACGTCTGGGCGAAGGTGCCCGGCACGCCGGGGCGCTACGGCTTCGAGGGCAACTTGTTCAAGCCCGTGAATCTCATTCCTCCGTCGCTCGGTGGCGACAACGCGAGCCACAACATCGTGCGCGGCACTGTGATGCTCGATGAGGGCGACGGTCACACCCCGGGTGGCCTCTCCTATACCGAGAGCCTTGTCAACGACTACCTCGATACGCATCCGGACGGGCGCGTATGGTACAACGTCGTGCCGGTCTACGGCGCGGGCGAGGTCATCCCGCGCGCCATCGTGGTCGGCATCGCTACCGAGGACGGTGAGTTGAGCGTGCGTGCGGTCGTGTTCAACGCCGCGAACGGCCTCGACATCGACTACAAGACCGGTGAGGTGAGCATGGTGAGGTAACGCCGGGCGAGCTTGCCGGGAAGAGGGGGGGTCGGTTCACTTGATATTCTGTCCGCAGGGGGCGGTATACTTGCCAGAAACAGCATTGCCGGTTTTGACGGCGCAGGAGGGGCGGTTCCCTGTCGTTGAGCGAGGAAGTAAAGGGCGACCACGTTTGCAGTTCTGACGAGCAACAGGCTGATTGACGATGATGTATTTATAGGAGCGAGGAGAGCACATGAGCAGTCAAGATCGTATCGATATCGGCAACGAGAACGTCAATGCAAAGGGTGCATCTGAATGGCGCGAGGCCGAGCAGAAATGGGAGGCGCGGGAGAAGCTCTTGGGCTGCGACCCGTACTCCATTGCTGGCGGCACCACAAGCGATGTGATTCGGCAGCTTGCTGACATGGGGCTCTTGGGCAAGAACGCAAACGTCCAGGTGATGACGCGAGTAGTGGATTCGATTCTCAAAAAGGCCAAGGTCATGCGAGATTCCAATACGCCCACTGACCTCGGCCGCACCTACGGTATTTCTGATGACCCGAAGAAGCCCTTCGGCGGACAGGCCATCAAGCCGATTCTGATCGTGCTCAACCAGCTTAATCTGATTACGGTAGCCACGAGAAGGAATGCAGCTCCACGGATGACTTG
This sequence comes from Enorma timonensis, assembly GCF_000321165.1. Classification (NCBI taxonomy): domain Bacteria; kingdom Bacillati; phylum Actinomycetota; class Coriobacteriia; order Coriobacteriales; family Coriobacteriaceae; genus Enorma; species Enorma timonensis. The sequence goes on along the minus strand of NZ_CAPF01000067.1, from coordinate 1,114 downwards.
GGAAGAGGCTGAGCGGGCGTGGCTTAAGCTGTACCGTACGGCAGAGGGGCGCAGGATTCTTCAATTCATGAAGGGTGGGACAATCAAGGATCTTCTGCGTGAGCTCGTGGAGAAAGGGCATCTTTCCGAAGAAACCCATGTCAATGCGATTAGCAAGCGCGTTCTTACTGTTTTGCGAGATGCGGGGTTTATTGAGCTCAACCCAGACTACTCATTTAGCGTTACCGACCAAGGAAGGAAGCGCGGAATTGTCCGTGCCGAAGGGTCGGAGTTTGATGGTAGGATCGTGATGGACAAGACTCCTTCCCGGTGGAATCGCAAGCACCGGTTCTTCGAGTTTTTCACCTCATCTGATAGTGAAGGGCTAGTACTTACCGCGCTTATACAGCTGGATTTGTTTCTAGCTGATTCAAAAGCCGAGCTTCAGCGGCGCAAGACGGAAAGATACAACCGCTCTAAAACTAAATGGCTCAAAGCACAGTTAAACTGGGAAAAGAAATGCGGTGCGCTTGAGGGTCTTGACGATATCGAAGGCGGAACTCTCTACCACGTGCTTTATCAACTTGCCGAGAGGGGTTTTCTCTCGGTTGCGAGCTGGGATGAGTCGAATGGTGCCGATGAGCATCGGGACGAAAGCCTGTGTTCATCTGACCAGGTATCCAGCATGATAGACAATCTTAAAAAGCCGATCGAATCGCTTCAAAGTGGCCAGATCGGTCGCTATGTGGATAAAAAAGATGACCAGCTATCGATTGCCGCTCGCGTTAAGAAAGCCTTCCCCGAAGCGGGTTTGGTTGACTTCATTGCAGGAAGACCGGCTAGTTCTAGTTTGTCTCGCTATTTGACCAGTGACTTTGGCCGGGAGCGCGGAGTTATCTACCATGATGGGTCTCTAAAAATAGGGAGGGTTGACGTTAGCGCAGATGGTGTGGAGACAATTCTTGTGCTACTTGATCATCTGGGTCTACTCATCACTGACCGAAAAGCTATCCAGAGGGAGCGCGAGAAGTTTGAGGCAAAGAAGCGTTCAATAGGGAAGAGGATTAATGAGCTGGAAGCAGTGAGGGCGCAGCTGGAGGAAGAGGAGCGCAAGAAGAGAGAAGAGCGGGAGGCA
>NZ_CAPF01000068.1:0-14754 GCF_000321165.1 Enorma timonensis | reverse complement strand
TGCGAGGCCGCCTACGCCGCGGCGCCTGCCGCCGGCACCGCCCCCGAGGGGGTGCCCGCCCATGCATGAGTTTCGCCGCATCGTATCCTACCTCGGCCCGTACCGCCGCGATGCCATCATGGGCATCCTGCTCGTCGTCGTGGAGAGCGCCTTCGAGATGGTCATCCCCATCCTCATGGCTGACATCATCGACGTGGGCGTGGCCGGCCGCGACCTCGACTTCATCTTCCGCCAGGGCGTCTACATGGCTATCTGCGCTTTGCTCTCGCTCATCACGGGCCTCGCGTACGCCCGCTTCGCGGCGCGCGCGACCTACGGGCTCGGTGCGCGCCTGCGCGCGGCGGAGTACGAGCGCGTGCAGGACTATAGCTTCGCGAACCTCGACCATTTCGAGACGTCCTCGCTCGTCACGCGCATGACCACCGACGTCACGGTGATCCAGAACGCCCTCAACGCGGGCTTCCGCCCCATGGTGCGCGGGCCGGTGATGCTCATCATCGGCTTCATCCTCGCGTTCTACCTCAACGCCGAGCTCGCGCTCGTGTTCGTGGTCGTGGCGCCTGTCATGGCGATCTCGATGGCGCTCATCGTGCGCCGCGTGGGGCCGCTCTACGGCGTGCTGCAGGCGACGGTCGACAAGCTCAACGACGTGGTGCAGGAGATGCTCACCGCCGTGCGCGCCGTGAAGGCCTACGTGCGCGGCGACTACGAATGCGAGCAGTTCCGCCGCGTGAACCAGGGGCTTGCCGCCACGAGCGAGCACACGTTCCGCTTCGCGGTGCTCAACATGCCCGTGCTCTACACGTCCATGTATACGGCCACGACGCTCATCATGTGGTTCGGCGGCCAGATGATCTTGGGCGGCGCGCTCGAGGTGGGCGAGCTCACGGGCTTCCTCTCCTACGTGTTGCAGATCCTGAACTCGCTCATCATGATCTCGAACGTGTTTCTGCTGCTCACGCGGTCGCTCGCGAGCATTCACCGCATCTGCGAGGTGCTCGACGAACCCATCGATCTCGCCTCGCCCGAGCACGCGCTCGAGGAGGTGCCGGACGGCTCCATCGAGTTCCGCGACGTGTCGTTCAAGTACCGCGCGGACGCCCGCGAGTGCGCGCTCGAGCACGTGAACCTCTCCATCGCGGCTGGCTCCACGGTGGGCATCCTGGGCGGCACCGGCAGCGGCAAGACCACGCTCGTGCAGCTCATCCCGCGCCTCTACGACGTCACGGAGGGCGCCGTGCTCGTGGGCGGGCACGACGTGCGTGCCTACGACCTTGCGGCGCTGCGCGATGCCGTGGCGATCGTGTTGCAGAAGAACGTGCTGTTCAGCGGCACGGTGCGCGAGAACCTCATGTGGGGCGACGGCAAGGCGGCCGAGGAGGAGCTGCTCGAGGCGTGCCGGCAGGCGCGGGTGGACGAGTTCCTCGACCGCTTGCCCGGCGGTATCGATTACGACCTCGGCCAGGGCGGCGTGAACGTCTCGGGCGGGCAGAAGCAGCGCCTGTGCATCGCCCGCGCCCTGCTCAAGCGGCCGAAGGTCATCATCTTCGACGACTCCACGAGCGCCGTCGACACGGCCACGGACGCGAGCATCCGCCAGAACCTCAGCCGCCTCACGGGCGTCACGAAGATCATCATCGCGCAGCGCGTGGGCTCCGTGCAGGACGCGGACCAGATCGTCGTGCTCGACGACGGGCGCGTGCACGCCGTGGGCACCCACGGGGAGCTGCTCGCGACCGATAGCATCTACCAGGAGATCTACGCGTCCCAGACGCGCGGCGGCGATACGTCGGCGCCCGGTGATAATTTGGTGTCAGACACCTTTTTATCATCTGCTGCGCCCGATGATAAAAAGGTGTCTGACACCAAATTATCACCCGGCGCATCGTTTGATAGGGAAGGGGGTGCGCGCTGATGGCTGCACCCGGCAACAAGCCCAAGAACCTGCGCGCTACGGTACGCGAGCTGCTCTCGTACCTCGGCCGGCACAAGCTCATGTTCGGCGCGGTGGCGGTGCTCGTCGCCACATCCGCCGCGGCGAACCTTCTGGGCACGTACATGATCCGGCCGGTGGTCGACGCGCTCGCCGCGGGCGCGTACGGCGACTTCGTGCGCGGCGTCGTGCTCACCGCCTGCATCTACGGCGTGGGCGTGCTCGCGGCGTTCGGCTACACTCAGCTCATGGTGCATGCGGCGCAGCGCGTGCTCGTCGAAATCCGGCGCGACCTTTTCGCGCACATCCAGACGCTGCCGCTGCGCTTCTTCGATAGCCATAACCGCGGCGACGTCATGAGCTACTTTACGAACGACGTCGACACCGTGGCCGAGGCCATGAACAACAGCTTCGCGATGGTCATCCAGACGTTCATCCAGATCGTGGGCACGCTCGTCATGATCTTCGTGCTCAACTGGCAGCTCTCGCTCATCGTGGTGCTGGGCTATATCTGCATGTTCACCTACATCGGGTACTCCACGAAGAAGAGCCGCGCGTTCTACCAGCGGCAGCAGGGGGTGCTCGGCGAGCTCGACGGGTACATCGAGGAGATGCTCGGCGGGCAGAAGGTCGTGAAGGTGTTCAACCACGAGCACGCCAACCTTTTCGCCTTCCGCGAGAAGAACGAGCGCCTGCGCGTGGCGGGCACGAGCGCGCAGTCGTATGCGGCCTCGATGGTGCCCGCGGTCGTGTCCATCAGCTACATGAACTACGCGATCGTGGCGGTGCTCGGCGGCTGGATGGCCATCAACGGCTGGACGGACGTGGGCGTGCTCGCGAGCTACCTCGTGTTCGTGCGGCAGACGGCCATGCCCATCAACCAGTTCACCCAGCAGTCGAACTTCCTGCTCTCGGCGCTTGCCGGCGCGGAGCGCGTGTTCGCCGTGATGCATGAGGCGCCCGAGGTGGACGACGGCCGCGTGGAGCTCGTGCGGACGGGCGACGATGCATGGGCGTGGCGGATCCCGGACGGTTACGGCGTGGGCGCGTGGGGCGCGCTCGTGCCGGTGGCGGCGGGTGAGGGCGCGGTTGCTGCAGGCGCGGCCGGCGGTGCGGCAGGCGGCGGCGCGGGCGCTTCCGACGGCGCTGTGGGGGAGGACGCGCTCGGCGCACCTGCAGCGGCGGAGATGGGCGCGCGCGTGCAGCAGACGGCGCTCGGTGCGGACGGCACCGTGCTCGCGACGGGGCTCGTCCCCCTGCGCGGCGACGTGCGCTTCCACGACGTGTCCTTCGGCTACGACGAGGGTCATGAGGTGCTCCACTGCATCAACCTCTTCGCGAAGCCCGGACAGAAGATCGCCTTCGTGGGCTCCACGGGCGCCGGCAAGACCACCATCACGAACCTTATCAACCGCTTCTACGACGTGCAGGAGGGCGAGATCACCTACGACGGCATCAACGTGAAGAACATCTCGAAGGCCGCGCTGCGCGGGAGCTTGGGCATCGTGCTGCAGGACACGCACCTCTTCACCGGCACGATCGCCGACAACATCCGTTTCGGCAAGCTCGACGCCACGGACGAGGAGGTGCGCGCGGCGGCGAGGATCGCGAACGCCGACAGCTTCATCCGCCGCCTGCCGGACGGCTACGACACGATGGTGACCTCGGACGGCGCGAACCTCTCGCAGGGGCAGCGGCAGCTTCTGGCCATCGCCCGCGCCGCGGTGGCCGACCCGCCCGTGCTCATCCTGGACGAGGCGACTTCGAGCATCGACACGCGCACCGAGATGCTCATCGGCCGCGGCATGGACCAGCTCATGCGCGGGCGCACGACCTTCGTGATCGCGCACCGGCTCTCCACCGTGCGCGACGCCGACGCGATCATCGTGCTCGAGCACGGGCGCGTGGTGGAGCGCGGCAGCCACGACGAGCTCCTCGCCCTGCGCGGCCGCTACTACCAGCTCTACACCGGCATGCTCGAGTTGAGCTAACGCCTGAGGGGGAGGGGGTTGGTTGGGGACGTGTTCCTTTCAACCCCTTTTTTACTCACGGTGATGGGTTGATTGGAAAAAAGGGGTTGAAAGGAACACGTCCCCAACCAACCCCCAACCAACCCATCTAACCTGTCGTCCCGGGCGCATGGCATGCGCGATATGGGGTACACTGTCCAGAATCGGGCGCGACGTGCCCGCACCGATCGGAGGAAGTATGAACGAAGTCGAACGGTACCAGTCTCAGCAGTACCAGCAATATGGCGGCCCCATCTACCAGCAGGGCCCCGCCCCGCGGCTCATCTCGCGCCGCCTGTACAACATCGTGCTCACCGGATTCGTGGTGCTCTCGTTCGTCATCATGGCGGCGTGCTCCTACATCACCGGCACCTACGAGTTCCTGATGTTCTTCATGCGCAACGCCATGCTGTTCCAGATCGGCAGCCTCGTGGCGAGCATCGGCGGCATCGTCGCGATGAGCATCGGCCGCGCCAAGGATAACCTCACGCTCGGCCTCGTGGGCTACGCGATCTTCACCCTGACGTTCGGGTTCACCACCTCGCTCGTGCTCGCCGCCTACGACATGCAGACCATCTCGGTCGCGTTCTCCGCGACCGCCGGCATCATGATCGTGTTCGGCGCCGCGGGCATCATGTTCCCCCGGTTCTTCGAACGCATCCAGGGCGTGCTCTTCACGGGCCTCCTCGCCATCATCGTGATCGAGCTCGTGCTCGCGATCTTCGGCGTGCGGCAGACCGCGACGGACATCGTGGTGATCCTGCTCTTCTGCGGCTTCATCGGCTACGACGTGCACCGCGCCTCCACGGCGGCGCCCACGCTCAACAACGCGCTCTGGTACGCCATCGAGCTCTACCTGGACATCATCAACGTGTTCATCCGCCTGCTGGCGCTCTTCGGCCGCCGCGACTGATGTACAACCACCCCAGGGGTTTTGTTACAGCTGCTGCACATGCGGGCGGGTGGCCTCGGCTGCCCGCCCGTTTCATGTAAAAACACCCTAGGGGTATTTTTACATGGGCTGCACGGTCAAATTGACAAGATGTCAAGCGCATTTGCTTGCGCGGAACCGTCTGAGCTGGGAATGTAGAGGAACACGGTGGGGCCGCGCCGCAACGGGCGCCCGTCCGGTTAAGGAGGCCGCATGATCAAGGACAAGCTGCTCGCGCTGCGCAAGCGGAGCGGGATGAGCCAGCAGGAGGTGGCCTCGGCCATCGACGTCACGCGCCAGACGGTGAGCAACTGGGAGCAGGGCCAGGGCGCGCCGGCGCTCGACAAGGCCGCCGCTCTCGCCAAGCTCTACGGCGTGACGCTTGACGACCTCGCGAACGACGAGGTGAGCGTCGTGAGCTCCGGGCGCGGCGCCCATCGCGACCTCCATGTGCTCGAGCGCCTCGTGGGCAAGCGCGTGACCATCGGCTTCATGGACGATGACGACCGCGGTGCCGTGACGGGTGCCGAGCTGCTCGGCGTGACCGAGAGCTGGCTGCGCGTGTCCTATGTGCAGAAGACCTCCCGCCTGGGCAGCCCCAAGGTCGCGAGCCAGCCGGTGGTGACGCTCATCGATGCGGCCGACGTGGCGAGCGTCGTCGTGGAGCGGGGGTGATCGCATGGAGGTCATGGCTTGGGCGCTGTTCCCGATGATGGTCTACCTCATCGCGGCGATGCCGTCGAAGAAGTACCTCCGCCGGCTCGTTGGCGGCGAGGAGCGCCACACGTCGAGCTTGATCGCGCTGCTGAAAGGCCGCCTGGGGCAGCCCTGCACCCTCGTGTTCGACGAGTTCGTCGCGGGCATCGGGGCCGTGCGCCTGAGCGGCACGCTCGTGGACGTCGACGACGTGTGGGCGTGCATGGAGTGCGCGGACGAAAAGACCGGGGACGTGCAGCTCAAGGTCGTCCGGCTCAGCCTTGTGCGCAGCCTGGAGGAATAGCGATGTAAAAATACCCCTGGGGTAAATTTACATGCGGGCGAGGGTCAGCGGCTCGGTGGCGCTCAGCGTGGCGGTGCGGTATTGGAAGCCGTTCTCGAGCGTCTCGGCGCGCATCATGCCGATCTCGTAGGGCGGCTCGTCCTCGTGCTCCGCTGCAGCGGGATTGGGCTCGATGGAGTAGAGCGAAGGGTAGAGGGCCTGCGTCTCGACGCCACGCTGCGCGAGCTCGCTTGCCACCGCGCCGTTGTCGTAGGCGATCGCGATGTTGAACCAGCCGTGCTCCTGCACGTCCGAGGGAGCCGAGGAGAAGACAGCCGCGGCAGGCTCGAGCTGGTAGACCTCGAAGGCCTCGGGTTGAAGCGGGCGACCCTCGCGCTCGACCAGGCTGCCCGAGTCCCGCAGTTCGTCAAAGGTATAGGCATTGGCATCCACGCGCAGCGAGAGGTCGTCGGCGCGCAGGCGCACGCCCGGCTCGTCGGAGGTGGCGTACACCCCGTGGCCGAGGGGAATCCAGTCGACGATGAGCCAGTCGCCCGCCCCGTCCGCGGCGCCGAACGGGTTGAGCTCCCCGAGCTTTCCGCACCCTTCGGCACCGCCTTCGAGGTATCCCGCCTGGTAGACCTGCACCCTGGTCTCCGGGTCGCCGTCGGTGAGCGGAAGCAGCGAGCGGCACAGCTCGTCGAGGGGCTCGACCCACTCGGGCTGCTCCGGGACGTCCATGGGGAACCCGCCCTCATAGCTGGCGTGGGGGCCGCTGAGCTCCACCCAGACCACGGGCGACCCCAGGTTGACGCGCGGCGCCTCCTCCGCGAAGAAGTCCTCGTCCCCGGTATAGCGTGTATAGAAGAACGAGCCCGTCTGCTCGGCGGCGTCCTCGTCCCGCTGCCACGTCCACGGGGAGATGCGCCCGCTGAGAAACCCCGCTTGGTTGGGCGAAGAGCCGTTGATGAGCAGGCGGTCGACGGTGTACCCGGACGCTTCGAGCTGCCGCGTGCCGTCCTCGAGCGCGTCGCGGAAGCGCTGCTCGTACGCCGCCACGATCTCGTCCTGCTGCCGGTTGTCGCCGATGACGCCCGCTTCGAAATCCACGAGCACCGTGGAGCCGTCCTCCATGGTGCAGAAGGCCCTGCCGCTCGACTGGTCGGAGAAGAGCTGGAACGAGCGGTCCTCCCAGATGTCGAGCACCTTCGTGCGCTCGCCGTACTTGCGCTCGTAGTAGCGCTCCGCCTGTCGCGTCACGGCCGATGCGTCGAACTCGCCGAGGTTCGAGCAACCCGCGAGGAAGAGTGCTCCGCCGGCAAGCAGCAAGCAGCCGACGAGCAGCGCGAGCATACGGATGCAACGACGGGAGGCACGCATGGCCACATCACCCCAACATGTAAAAATACCCCTGGGGTTATTTTACATGTTCGGCAAGGAAGTCGACGGCGTACTGGGCGCAGAGCATGGCGCCCTTCGCGAGGACGCTCTCGTCCACCTTGTAGAAGCACGAATGCTGGGCGAACGTGGCCCCGAGGGCGGGGTTGCGCGTGCCCACGAAGGCGAGCACGCCGGGCACGAGCTCGAGGTAGCGCGAGAAGTCCTCGCCGGAGAGCGTGCCGCGGTAGCGCCCCACGGCCTCCTCGCCGAGCACCTCGACGATCGCCTGCCGGCACCGCGCGGAGGCGCGCTCGTCGTTCACCACCGCGCCGTGCGCCACGGTGTAGTCGGTGAGCTCGGCCTCGGCGCCCAGGGCGGCGGCGGTGTGCACGGCGATGCGCTCGATGAGCTTGGGCATGGCCTCGTGCGCGGCCTTGCTGTACGTGCGCACCGTGCCAGTGAGGTAGGCCGTGCCCGCGATGACGTTGCGCGCCGTGCCGCCGTGCAGCTCGCCCACCGTCACCACGGCGGGCTCGTAGGGGCTGAGGTCGCGGCTCACGATGGTCTGCAGGTTGTTCACGATCTCGGCCGCCGCGATGATGGCGTCCGCTCCGCGCTGCGGCATGGCGCCGTGGCAGGACGTGCCGCGGATGTCCAGGCGGAACCAATCCGTGTTCGCCATGCGCGGCCCGGGCTCGCACGAGATGGTGCCGGTCTCGACCTCGCTCCAGATGTGCGCCGCGTACGCGCCGTCGACCCCCTCGCACGCGCCGGCGTCGATCATGAGCGCGGACCCGCCGCCGTTCTCCTCGGAGGGCTGGAACACGGCGCGCACCTCGCCGTGCAGCTCGTCGCGCATCTGGGAGAGGATGCGCAGCGCCCCCAGCTGCATGGCGATGTGGCAGTCGTGGCCGCAGGCGTGCATGACGCCCTCGTTCTCGCTGGCGAACGGCTCGCCCGTGCGCTCGGTGACGGCGAGCGCGTCGATGTCCGCGCGGATGAGCAGGCGTCGGCGCGGCGTGCCGTCCGGGTGGTAGGCGTCCGGCGCGGTGCCGGCGAGCGTGGCGATGAGCCCCGTGGCGAGCGGGCGCTCGTAGGGGATGCCCATGGCGTCGAGCTCGCGGGCGATGGCCTCGGTCGTGGCGAACTCCTGGAGGCTCAGCTCGGGGTGGCGGTGGAAATAGCGGCGCTGCTCGATGATGTAGGGCTCGGCCGCCGTGCCGAGCGCTTGGATGGTGCGGGTCGCCTTGCTTGCCATGACCGTCTCCTCGTGCGTGCCTCGCCTGCTACATGCTGACTGGGCTGCGACCTTCCCGGTGCCGCGCGGGGCGGGGAAGGGCGCCCGCACTAATGTAGCACGCGCGGGGACGGGGCGGGCGGCGGTGCGGCGGGGATGGCGTAGAATGGGGCGGGGAACGTACGCGCGGCGGCAGATGCGCTCGGCGGGCGCGATGCCGGATACGGTGCCCGCCCCGGCGCCGCCCGCGCCGCGCGATGGGATGGGGAAGGACACACATGGGGAAGTACCAGCTGCGCGGGGTCGACGCGCGCACCCGCTACGCGGACATGACGGCCGACGCCTGCTCGCGGGCGTACGCCGCGGACATCCTTCGCGCCCGCCTGCTCTCGATCGCGGGCGTGGTCGCCATCGGCGTGCTCTCGTTCGTGGCGGCATCGTTCTCCAACTGGTTCTTCTATGCGATCGGCATCTTCGCCATCGGGCTCGTCGTCGTGCTGTTCCGCAAGTGGACGACGATCAAGTACACCGAGCTCATGGGCATCCTCACGCACGATTGCGACCCCGAGAAGCTGCGCCTCGTCCTGGAGCGCTCCCTGCGCGGCGCGAAGCGCGCCCGCTCGAAGGCGGTGCTCGAGGACGACATCGCGACCTGTGAGTACTATTGCGGCGAACGCGAGGCCGCCCTCGCGCGCCTCGCGGGCGTCGAGCAGCGGGACAAGCACGACAAGCTGGGCATCCGCAAGACGAGCCTCGAGCTGCTCTGCCGCTACGCGCTCGGCGACGCGGCGGGCGCGAAGCAGGCGCTCGCCGAGCTGAAGGCGCTGCGCAGCCAGCTGCCGAGCTCCTCTGCCTGGGCGGTTCCGCTCGAGACCATGTACGAGAGCGACAAGGAGCTGTTGCGCCCGCACGACCAGTGGACGCGGAAGGACGCCGAGCGCATGTACAAGCGCCTCACGTATGCGGACAACCACCTGAACCGCGTGTCGGCGCAGCTGCGCCTTGCCGAATATGAGCTGCTGCACCGGGGCGCCGCCGAGGCGCGCCGCCTGCTCGAGGACCCGGCGCTCGAGCCGCTGTGCCCGCGCGACCAGGCCGAGCGCGCGCAGCTGCTCGCCCGCTTGGGGTGAGCCGGGCGCATACGACGCATCAGGGCGCGGCGCATGGCAGACGGGTTCGCATATGCCGTCGCGCGAAGCAATCCGGTTTGGGACGACGAGGAAGGCGGATGGTATGAAGTTCATCGTACGTTCGAAGCGGGTGTTCACGGCGGAGCGCTCCTGCACCGCCCCGCGCGAGCTCGCGTTCGCGGTGGATGAGGCCGGGCGCATCGCGCACGTGGGCGCTCCGGATGACGTCATCGCCGCATGCCCGGCGGCCACCCCGGTCGTGGATTTCGGCGACCGCTTCATCTGCCCCGGTTTCCACGACGCCCACCTGCACTTCTTCCACACGGCGGTTTACAACTCGCCCTTCGTGCTCATGCACATGGGTGAGAGCGAGGCCGAGCTCGTGGCGCGCACGCGCGAGTTCGCTGCGACGCTGCCCGAGGGCGCGTGGGTGGTCACGCAGGGCTGGCGCGACTACCGTTGGGACCCGCCGGTGCCGCCCACGAAGCGCTCGCTCGACGAGGCGTTCCCGGACCGCCCCTGCGCCATGTGCTCGGGCGACGGCCACACGCTCTGGCTGAACAGCCGCGCGCTCGAGGAGCTCGGCATCACGCGCGACTCCGAGCCCCCGGCGGGCGGCATCTACGACCGCGACGCGTCGGGCGAGCTCACGGGCGTCATCCGCGAGGCGGCGGCCATGGAGCTCCAACCGCGCCTGCTCGAGTGGCTCAGCCAGGCCGATTTCGAGCGCGCCTACACCGAGCAGATGGCGCGCATGGCCGAGCAGGGCATCACCTCGATCTGCGACATGTCGCTCATGCCGCTGCCCGGCTGCGACTTCATCCGCGAGGACATCTACGAGGCGCTCGACGCGCGCGGCGCGCTCACCCTGCGCGCGCACCTGTTCCCGACGCTGCTCGACGACATGTCCCGCCTCGAGCGGCTGCAGGAGCGCTACGGCGCGCCCGACGCGAGCCCGCTCATCAAGGCGCCGGGCTTCAAGCAGTTCTTCGACGGCGTGTCGAGCCAGCACACCGCCTACCTTACCGAGCCGTACGCGAACCCGCGCTACCCCGGCGACCGGGGACACCTCACGGTGAGTGCGGAGCGCATGCGCGCGCTCGTGCTGGCAGCGGCCGAGCGGGGGCACGCGGTGCGCATCCACACCATCGGTGACGGCGCCATCCACGCGGCGCTCGACATCTTCGAGGAGGCGCGGGCGCGCTTCGGCCTACCCACGCAGGGGAGGAACACCCTGGAGCATCTCGAGAACCTGCTGCCCGGCGACATCGCCCGCCTGCACGATCTGGGCATCGTCGCCTCGTCGCAGCCGTGCCACATCACGCTCGACCCGGGCGGCCCCGAGCGCGACCTGGGCGAGGAGCGGGCGCGCATCATGTGGCCGTTCGCGACGTATGCGCGCGCGGGCGTTCAGCAGGCCTTCGGCACCGATTCGCCCATCACGCCCGTGACCAGCATGAACGTGCTCTATACGGCGGTGACGCGCCAGGATCCGGTGACGCACGAGCCCGCGGGCGGCTGGTTGCCGAGCGAGCGCATCCCCATGGCGCAGGCGCTGGGGAACTACACGCTCGGGAGCGCGTGCGCCGCCGGCCGCGAGCGCGAGCTGGGGAGCCTCGAGCCCGGCAAGTTCGCCGACTTCGTAGCGCTCGACCGCGACCTCACCGCCTGCGCACCGGACGAGATCCAGGCCACGCGCGTGCTCGCCACCTACGTAGGCGGTCGCTGCGTCTACGAGGCCATGTAAAAATACCCCTGGGGTAATTTTACATGGCGGCGCGGGGGCACTCATAAAATCTAAGTGTCGAATCATAAGATTTTTTGCTATGGAGTTGTATAAGTTCTCGCGGCTGGGTACTATTCACAGCGTACGTAACGGAATGGTGCTGCGGGCCCGCGTGCGCTCGCGCAACCGACGAAGGAGGAACCCTGTATGAGTCTGAAGCCGCTTGGTGATCGCGTCCTGATCAAGCCGGAGCCTGCGGAGCAGAAGACCGCGACCGGCCTGTACATCGCGAGCAACGCGCAGGAGAAGCCGCAGCGCGGCGAGGTCGTCGCCGTCGGCGCCGGCAAGCTCAACGACAAGGGCGAGCGCATGCCCATCGACGTCAAGCCCGGCGACACCGTGATCTACGGCAAGTTCGGCGGCAACGAGGTCAAGATCGACGGCGAGGACTACCTCCTCATGCGCGCCGACGACATCTACGCCGTCGTCGAGTAAGCGTCGCCGCTCAGGCCGAACCATCCGCTTGCATAGGCTCTATGCAGCATCGTCAGTTGGAGGAAGAACACAATGGCTAAGGATATTACCTTCGATACCACGGCTCGCGCCAAGCTCGCCAAGGGCGTCAACAAGCTCGCCGACGCCGTGACCGTCACCATGGGCCCCAAGGGCCGCTACGTCGCCCTGCAGCGCTCCTTCGGCGCGCCGACCATCACCAACGACGGCGTCTCCGTCGCCAAGGAGGTCGAGCTCGAGGATCCCATCGAGAACATGGGCGCCCAGCTCGTGAAGGAGGTCGCCACCAAGACCAACGACACCGTGGGTGACGGCACCACCACCGCGACCCTGCTCGCCCAGGCCATCGTGAACGACGGCCTGCGCAACGTGGCCGCCGGCGCCAACCCGCTCGCCATCCGCCGCGGCATCGAGAAGGCCGTGAACGCCGCCGTGGCCGCGATGAAGGAGCAGGCGCAGCCCGTCGAGACCAAGGAGCAGATCGCGTCCGTCGGCACCATCTCCGCCGGCGACCCGAAGGTCGGCGAGAAGATCGCCGACGCCATGGACGTCGTGGGCAAGGACGGCGTCATCACCGTCGAGGACTCCCAGACCTTCGACATCACCATCGACACCGTCGAGGGCATGCAGTTCGACAAGGGCTACGTCTCCGCGTACTTCGTCACCGACAACGACCGCATGGAGGCCACGCTCCGCGACCCCTACATCCTCATGACCGACCAGAAGGTTTCGAACGTGCAGGACATCATGCCCGTGCTCGAGGCCGTGCAGCGCTCCGGCAAGGGCCTGCTCATCATCGCCGAGGACATCGACGGCGAGGCGCTGCCCACGCTCGTGCTCAACAAGATCCGCGGCGCGCTCCAGGTCGTCGCGGTGAAGGCACCGGGCTACGGCGACCGCCGCAAGCGCATGCTCGAGGACATCGCCGCCCTCACCGGCGGCCAGGCTGCCCTCGATGAGCTGGGCATCAAGGTCGCGGACATCATGCCCGACATGCTCGGTACCGCGAAGTCCGTCACCGTCACCAAGGACAACACCACCATCGTCGACGGCGGTGGCTCCAAGGAGGCCATCGAGGCCCGCGTGGCGCAGATCAAGGCCGAGCTCGAGCACACCGACTCCGACTTCGACCGCGAGAAGCTCCAGGAGCGCCTGGCCAAGCTCTCCGGCGGCGTGGCCGTCATCAAGGTGGGCGCTGCGACCGAGACCGAGCTCAAGGAGATCAAGCACCGCGTCGAGGACGCCCTGCAGGCGACCCGCGCGGCCGTCGAGGAGGGCATCGTCGCCGGCGGCGGCGTGGCCTTCATGGACGCCATCCCCGCGCTCGACGGCATCGCCTACGATGACCCCGAGGAGAAGATCGGCATCGAGATCGTGAAGAAGGCGCTCACCGCGCCCGTGGCCACCATCGCGAAGAATGCCGGCTTCGAGGGCGCCGTCGTGGTGGACAAGGTCGCGACCCTGCCCGCGGGCGAGGGCTTGAACTCCGCCAACGGCGAGTGGGGCGACATGATCAAGATGGGCGTGCTCGACCCGGTCAAGGTCACCCGCACCACGCTGCAGAACGCCGCGTCCGTGGCCTCGCTCATCCTCATCACCGAGGCGACCGTGACCGACGTGCCGAAGAACACCGCGCTCGAAGACGCCATCGCGGCGGCCACGGCCAACGCGCAGGGCGGCGGCATGTACTAATCGCGCGAGCGTTTGACTCCGATCGGGAAGCCCTCGGCGCCTCTCCTTCGCTCGTCCTCGCTACGGGGCATCGCCTCGCGGCCGGGACGCCCAGGGGAACGCGCCGGGGGCTTCCCCGTATCTTGGAGGCTCGTGCTCGCGGCGCTGGTGGGGGCGGGTGCCCGCGCCGCCGCGCGCATCTCCATAAACTTTTCGCTTACGAGGGGGCGGCCTCTTCCGCTAGAGTGGCAGAGCGCCGCAAACGGTCGGTTTTGACCGGCGAACGGTCGTTTCGCAGAGAACCGCAGGCGGCGCCCGATACGACCCGATTCAGAGAGGATTGATGTCCCCGATGCCCCAGAACAAGCGAGAGAGCCTCATTTTCACCGTCATCATGTGCTTCTGCATGGTGATGGGCATGTCCGTCTACAACGTCGCCCGCGTGCACGGCTGGCAGCTCGATCTGGGCGTCGTCGCCGAGGCGTGGCTGGGCTTCCCGCCCGCCTACCTCGTGGCCATGGCGCTCGACGTGCTGGTGGCGAGCCGCTTCGCCAAGTGGTTCGCCTTCCGCTTCTTGGTCACGCCTGGCAAGAGCGCCCCGTTCGCCATCATGCTCGCCGTGAGCACCATGATGGTCTTCCCCATGGTGCTCTTCATGTCGCTCTACGGCGCGGTCGAGGCCGTGACCCACACGGGCGACATCGCCATGATCCCCGCGATCTGGCTGGGGAACATCCCGTTCAACTTCATCGCAGCACTTCCGTGGAACCTGCTCATCGCCGGCCCCCTCTCGCGCTTCGCGTTCCGCAGTGCGTTCCCCGAGGGCACGGTGCTCGCCGAGCCCGTCGCCCGCTAGGGGAGGGTGCCCCAGCGCTTCTCCATGCGTTGTGTTACGATGTGACGCCTTTGGGTAAACAAGGAGGATGCGCAGCGTGTCGGCTGCGTCATCCGTGTGACATATCGTCAGAGCACAGCAGAGGTTTTACGCATGTTAGAGAGATTCACCGACCGCGCGCGCCGCGTCATGTCGATCGCGAAGCAGGAGGCGGTCGCGCTGGGAACCACGAACGTGGGCACCGAGCACCTGTTGCTCGCGCTCGCGAAGGAAGAGGAGGGCGTCGCCGCGGAGGCGCTCCGCTCGCTCGAGCTCTCCTATGACGACATCATGACGCAGCTCAAGGAGTCGGCGACCACGAAGCCGGGCGGCACCGGGACGGTGTCCGCCGCGGCTCCGGAGGGCGCTGC
>NZ_CAPF01000069.1:0-1268 GCF_000321165.1 Enorma timonensis | reverse complement strand
GGGGCGCTCGGGGCCGCGGCTTCCGCTGCCGTGACGGTGGCGGAGGAGGTCCCCGCGCCCGACCCGGCGCGCCCGCGCATCCCCGACGGCGGCCAGGAGCTCTTCGAATACGCCATGCAGCTGCGGGCGCGCATGCCCCGCAATACGTTCCTGTCCACCCTGACCCCGGAGGGGCTCAAGCGAGAGCTGGCGAACCGCGATGTCTAAGATGCTGCTCGATACCAACACCCTGCTCGACTACGTGATTCCGGACCGCCCCGAATCGGATGAGGCGCTCGAGCTCGTCAAGCTCATCATCAACCATGTGCATACGGGCCTCGTTGCCGCGTCCTCGCTCAACGACTTCTATTACATCTCGCGGAAGACCCTGTCCGAGCAGGAGCGACGCGACTGGCTGCGCATCTTCATCCGCATCTTCGACATCGAGGAGCTCGACGTCGAGGCGTGCGCCATCGCCCTCGATTCCAACGAGCCGGATTACGAGGACGGGTGTATCCGGGCGATCGCCGAGCGCGCGCAGGTCGACTTCATCATCACGCGCGACCGTACGGCGTTCGAACGCTCGTGGGTCAAGGCGTATTCGGCGAAGCGCTTCCTCGAGTTGTTCCCGCCGATCGAGTCGGACGAGGGGTGAGGTCGCGCTTCGTTTCGCTCAGGTTTCGCGCTTGACGCGCCGCGCTGCGCGCGGTATCAGTTGATGCGTCAACTGTTGATATGTCAACTATCGGGAGATGATGGGGCATGCCAGACCCCTGTGGTTCCCAGCCGGTGGGCGGTGACCGTTCCGACCTCTTCGAGCTCCGCTCGCTGCTCTACCGCGCGAGCCATGCGCAGCGCCAGCTCATGCACCCCTACATGGCGTCGGTCGGCCTGGGCACCGGCCAGCCCAAGCTGCTTTCCTACCTGCATCGCTTCGGGGCGTGCTCCCAGCGCGACCTGGCGGAATACTACGAGCTCGACCCCGCGGGCGTATCGCGCATGCTCGATGCCCTGGCGAAGAAGGGGTTCGTCCAGATCGCCCCGGCGGCAAGCGACAAGCGCAGCAAGACCGTGACCCTCACCGCGGAGGGGGAGCGCGTCGCCCACGCGTGGGACGCCGCGTGCCGCGAGGAGGCGACGGTGATGCTTCGGGGCTTCACGGACGAGGAGCGCCGGGCGTTCGCCGATTACCTCGCGCGCGCCCACGCGAACCTCAAGGCGTACGGCAAGGCGCTCACCGGCTCGGCCGCGGACGCGTCGGCCGCACCCGATGCCGCGCCGGCGCCATG
>NZ_CAPF01000070.1:0-21078 GCF_000321165.1 Enorma timonensis | reverse complement strand
TATAAAACGCTCGTTTCGCGCATTTTGGGTTGGGCAGCCTCTCTGGGAGCGCTGAAAACCGCCACGTATCCCGCCCGCCTTTACATGCGCGCCCTTTTGTAAACAATGCGTAAACCTGCCGTTCACCCTGCGTAATGTTTCATAAGACCCCGGTAATAACCTGCGCGCGAGCACGAGGCGGCGCCGTTTGCGCAGTACATTGCACATCGACGAGCGCGGGCTCCCACCCACGAGTCCGCGAATCAGTCGTGTGCAAGATTCTGGAAGGAGAATCATTCATGTTGAACACCTCGTGCACCCGTCGTTCGTTCCTCGGCCTCGCGGGCGGCGCCGCCGCCTTCGCCGGCCTCGGCCTTGCTGGCTGCGGCGGCACCCAGACCTCTGCCGGCTCCGCCGCCGGTAGCGATGCAGCTGCCCTCTCCGGTACCATCAACTGCGGTGGCGCTACCTCGTTCCAGCCCCTCGTCGAGGCCGTGGCCGAGGAGTTCTACATCGACAACCCCGACGTGTCCATCGCCATCTCCGGCGGCGGCTCGGGCGACGGCATCTCCGGCATCGTGGATGGTTCCCTCCAGATCGGCCGCTCCGACGTGTTCGCCGAGGAGAAGGTCGATGACGAGTCCCAGCTCGAGAACCTCGTCGACAACCAGGTCTGCATCGTGGGCATGGGCCCGATCGTGAACGCCAACGTCGACATCGACGACATCACCACCGAGCAGCTCGCCGGCATCTTCACCGGTGAGATCACCGACTGGTCCGAGGTGGGCGGCACCGCCGGCACCATCAACGTGATCAACCGCGAGGCCGGCTCGGGCACCCGCGCCACCTTCGAGGCCGCCGTGCTCCAGGGCAAGGAGGTCCCGGCCGACTTCACCCCCGTCGCCGAGGTCGATTCCTCGGGCACCGTGGTCGAGCAGGTCGCTGCCACCGAGGGCTCCATCTCCTACGTCGCCTTCAACTACTACGACACCAACGACGGCATCAAGGCGCTCTCCGTCGACGGCGTCGAGCCCACGCAGGAGAACGTCGAGAGCGGCGACTTCAACATCTGGGCCTACGAGCACATGTACACCCGCTCCGATGAGGACGAGTCCACGGCCGCCATCACCAAGGCGTTCATCGACTTCATCATGTCCGAGGACATCCAGTCCACGACCGTCATCGACCAGGGCTTCATCCCGGTGAGCAACATGAAGGTCAAGAAGGACGTCGACGGCAACGTCACGCCCGTCGAGTAGCGTGAGCCCGGCATATCGGCTCGAATCGTAAGCTGCGGGGCGCCTCTCGTTCGCGCGAGGTGCCCCTTCACCTGTTGAGAAAGGCGTCACATGGCAAAGGTCATGCCGAAACGCCGTCTTGAGAACATCGGGCTCACCATCACGGGCGCGTGCGTCGCCCTCGTGGCCCTCGTGGTGCTCACCCTGATCTTCATGGTTGCCCAGCAGGGCCTGACCACGTTTTTCGTAGACGGCTTCGACCCCATCGCGTTCCTGACGGGGACGCATTGGATCCCTGAGCAGGATATGTACGGCGCGCTGCCCATGATCGTGGGCTCGTTCTCCGTCACGCTGCTCTCCACCATCATCGCGCTGCCCATCGCCCTCGGCTCGGCCATGTTCGTGGTCGAGGTCGCCCCCGGGTTCGGTACCCGGGTGTTCCAGCCGCTCGTCGAGCTGCTCGTGGGCATCCCCTCCGTCGTCTACGGCGTGCTCGGTCTCTACGTGGTGAACGCGGCCATGCGCGCGATCTTCGGCGCGGCGGCCGGCACGGGCGCGGGCATCCTCTCCGGGTCCATCGTGCTCGCGGTCATGATCCTGCCCACCGTGACGACGCTCTCCATCGACGCGCTGCGTGCCGTGCCGAACGAGTACCGCGAGGGCTCGTACGCGCTCGGGTGCACGCGCTGGCAGACCGTGTGGCACGTCGTGCTGAAAAGCGCCACGCCCTCCATCATGACGGCCGTCATCCTGGGCATGACCCGCGCCTTCGGCGAGACACTCGCCGTGCAGATGGTCATCGGCGGCGTGGAGCGCAACATGCCCACCGGCCTGCTCTCGCCGGCCTCGACCCTCACGGCCACCCTCACCTCCGGCCTCAACAACGCCGTGAGCGGCACCGAGTTCTACCATGCGCTGTGGTCGCTCGGCCTCATCCTGCTCGTCATGTCGCTCGTGTTCATCCTCATCATCCACCTCATCGGCCGCAAGGGGGCGAAGCAACATGGATAATCGCACCGCAACCGCGCAGGCTCCCGCCGCCGGCGCGCGCCGCGACCTGAGCGCGCACGTCAAGCGCATCGGCCGCCAGGACAAGATCGCCACGGGCATCCTGACCGCCATCGTGGCCTTCGTGCTGCTGTTGCTTGCCGGCATCATCCTCTACATCCTGGTGCGCGGTGGCGGCACGGCGCTCACGCCGGGCTTCCTCACCAACCCCTCCTCGGCCGAGGTCTCGGGCATCCTCTACCAGCTGTTCGACTCGTTCTACATGCTGATCATCACGCTGCTCATCTCGGTGCCCATCTCGCTCGGCGGCGCGATCTTCCTCGTGGAGTACGCGCCCGACAACTGGGTCACCTCCGCCGCCTCCACGGCCATCGAGACGCTCTCCAGCCTGCCCTCCATCGTCGTGGGCATGTTCGGCTCGCTCTTCTTCGTCGTGGTGATGGGCTGGGGCATCTCGATCATCTCCGGCGCCGTGGCGCTCACCATGTTCAACATCCCCATCCTCGTGCGCACCATCCAGCAGGCGCTCGAGGACGTGCCGCGCAGCCAGCGCGACGCGGCGCTCGCCATGGGACTCACGCGCTGGGAGACCACGGTGAACGTGCTGCTGCCCGCCGCCATGCCGGCCATCGTCACGGGCATCGTCATCTCGGCGGGCCGCGTGTTCGGCGAGGCCGCCGCGCTCATCTTCACCTCGGGCTCCGCGCCCTCGCGCCTCAACTTCGCGAGCACGGACCTCATGAGCCCCACGAATCCCTTCAACATCTTCCGCCCCGCCTGCACGCTCGCGGTCTACATCTGGCGCCTCACCTCCGAGCCCACGCCCGGCTCGGCCGAGATCGTGTGGGGCACCGCGACGGTGCTTATCGTGTGCGTGCTGCTGTTCAACGTGCTCGCGCGCGTGCTGGGCAAGTTCCTCGCGAGGAGGTTGACCGCAGAATGACCGATACCGCACACCAGCAGGCTGTCTACGGGGGCGCATCCGCCACGGGCCAGGCCGCGTCCGCTGCCGCCGCGTCAGACGTGCTCCTGCGCACGCAGGACGTGACCGTCACCTACGACCTCACCAAGGAGGCGCTCCACAAGACGAACCTCGAGTTCCGCGCGGGCGAGGTGACGGCGCTCATCGGCCCCTCGGGCTGCGGCAAGTCCACGTTCCTGCGCTGCCTCAACCTCATGAACCGCGAGATCCCGCGCTGCAAGATCGGCGGGCAGATCTTCTACCACGGGCGTGACATCAACACGCCCAAGGAGAACCTCTTCGAGCTGCGCAAGTCCATCGGCATGGTGTTCCAGCAGCCCACGCCCTTCCGCAAGTCCATCCGCGAGAACATCCTCTTCGCGCCCAAGAAGCATGGGCGCCTCCACGGCAAAGACGAGGAGGACGAGCTCGTGGAGACGAGCCTGCGCCAGGCCGCGCTCTGGGACGAGGTCAAGGACAAGCTCAAGCAGAGCGCGCACGCGCTCTCCGGCGGCCAGCAGCAGCGCCTGTGCATCGCCCGCACGCTCGCCATGAAGCCGGACGTGGTGCTCTATGACGAGCCGTGCTCCGCGCTCGACCCCATCTCGACGTACACCATCGAGGAGACGATCCGCCAGCTCTGCGACACGGGGCTCTGCCAGATCATCGTGACCCACAACATGCAGCAGGCCGGCCGCGTGAGCGACCGCACCGCCTTCTTCTACGTGGGCGACATGGTGGAGACGGGCACCACGCAGCAGATCTTCTCGGCGCCGCGCGACCAGCGCCTCTCCGATTATCTGACGGGTAGGTTCGGCTGATGGAGAACCATATGGATACGACGATCAACGAGGACGTCCACCGCAGCATCGAGGGCGTGGGGAGCATGATCTCCATCCGCGACTTCAACCTGTGGTACGGCGACTTCCAAGCGCTCAAGCACATCTCGCTCGAGATTCCCGAGAACCGCGCTACGGCGTTCATCGGCCCCTCCGGCTGCGGCAAGTCCACGCTGCTGCGCACGTTCAACCGCATGTGCGACTTCGTGGAGACCGTGCGCACCGAGGGCACCATCGCCTTCGCCGGCGAGGACATCTTCCAGATGGACGCCAACGCCCTGCGCGTGTACGTGGGCATGGTGTTCCAGCATCCCAACCCGTTCCCCATGAGCATCCGCGACAACGTGCTGTACGGGCCGCGCCGCATGGGGCGCATGAGCCGCGCGGAAGAGGACGAGGTCCTCGAGCGCTGCCTCACGCGCGCCGCGCTCTGGGACGAGGTCAAGGACGACCTGGGCAAGAGCGGTCTTGGGCTCTCGGGCGGCCAGCAGCAGCGCCTGTGCATCGCCCGCGCGCTCGCCACGGACCCGTCCGTCCTGCTCATGGACGAGCCCACCTCGGCGCTCGACCCCATTTCGACCTCGATGATCGAGGAGCTCATGATGCAGCTCTCCGAGGACCACACGGTCGTGGTGGTCACGCACAACATGGAGCAGGCCGCGCGCGTCGCCGACAAGACGTGCTTCTTCTACCTGGGCGAGCTCATCGAGGCTGGCCCCACCAAGGAGCTCTTCTCCAACCCCAAGGAGAAGCTCACCAACGACTATCTCACGGGAAGGTTCAGCTAATGGTTGCAACGCGCAGTGAATTCCTGAAACAGCTCGAGGACATCGACGAGGCGCTCGGGCGCTTCGCGGCGAAGACCGCCGAGGACGTGCGCGCGCTCGCGCAGGCGCTCGCGGGCGACAAGCAGGCGATCGAGTCGGTGCTCGCGGGCGACCAGCCGGCGCGGCGCCAGCGCGCGCTCATCGAGGACATCTGCTTCGACATCATGCTGCTCCAGCAGCCCGTAGCCGGCGACCTGCGCTTCGTGAGCGGGTCGTTCCGCCTGGTGTCCGACCTGTCGCACATCGACGACAAGGCGCGCGACGTGGCGGAGCTCGCGCAGATCCTGCCCGCCGAGGTCACCGAGAAGCTCGGCGACCACCTGTCCTTCGCTTCCGAGCGCGTGGCCACCATGCTCGAGGACGCCGTCGAGGCGTTCCGCACGAGCGATGTGGAGAAGGCGCGCGGCGTGTTCGCCATGGACGACGACGTGGACGACGTGTACCTCGCGGCCGAGGGCGTGGTCATCGACCTCATCAAGTCGAGCGAGACGAGCGCGAAGTACCTGCCCGAGCTGCTCATGGTGGCGAAGTACTTCGAGCGCATGGGCGACGACGCCGTGCGCATCGCCGACTGGGCGATCTTCCGCGTGACGGGCGCCCGCGAGCGCGCCGCCGCCGAGCCCGACGCCGCGGACGCTCAGTAGCTGCGGGCGCGGGGCTGCTGCGGGTGCGGTTGCCTCGGGTGCGGTGTCGCCGCGAGCCGGGCATCCTTCGCGCGCGGCGGCTACGCGCCGGGTAGCCTTCGCGCGGAATACAGTGATTTCCTCCATAGGTGCCGGACGGTTCCCCTTCCTTCCTGCCGTCCGGCACACCCTTCGCTACTTGAGGCCGAGCTCCCGTTGGAGCAGCAGGCAGGCGCCCAGATCCGGTTCGTGGAGCGGGCTCACGAGCTCGCAGCGCTCGGGAAGCGCGGCGGCGAGGGGCTCCAGGATCGCCGCTCCCATCTTGAACGTCCCGCCGACGTAGGTGACGGGGACGCGGGGCGCGGTTCGCGCCGGTTCGGGGCTCGAGGCGGCGCTTTCGCGTTGTTCGCGCTGCTCAGCGGGCTCGAAGATTCCCCGCATGATGGCCGCAACCATCTCGGCCTCCTCCTGCGCGGCGCGCTCGAGGATGCGCTGCGCGCTCTGGTCGCCCAGGCGCGCGGCCTCGCCTACAAGGGGCGCGAGCGCGGAGATGCGCGACCGGTCGCCCATGGCTTCCTGCGCAAACCCGATGATCTCGAAGTCGTTGGCAAGGTCAAGCTCGCGGCGCACGAGCTCGAGGATCGCGCCCGCAGGTTCGCGGCCGTCGCTCTGGCGGGTGAACGCGCGCAGCAGCTCCTTGCCGAGCCAGCCGCCCGACCCCTCGTCGCCCAGCTCGTAGTCCCAGCCTCCGCAGCGCATGGAACGGTCGCCGTTCACGCCATAGGCGATGGAGCCGGTACCTGCGATGATGACGATGCCGTCCTGCATGCCAAGGCCGGCAGCCCAGGCGCTTTCCACGTCGTTGACGAGGGAAAACGGGTGCGCTCCCGCTGCCGCCCGCACCGCGTCCTCGATGGCTGCGCTCGACTCGGCACCCTCGCCGTAACCGCAGATACCGAAGCCGATGCCCCACGAGTCGCCGAGCAGCCCCAGGTCCTCGGCGCGCCGCACGCCCTCCTCGAGCACGCGCCACATGCCCTCGTAACCCGCCTGCGCGTAATGGCAGGTCGGGAGCTCGAATCGGTCGAGCGGGCGCAGTTGCTCGCTGTACAGGGTGAACGCGGTCTTGGTTCCGCCGCCGTCGACACCGAGCCATCTCATGTGTATCGCCCCTTTTCACGCGGGATATCCGTGCTGATTCTCTCAGATTATGCAGGTTTGAGACAGCGGCGGCGCTGCCGGGAGGTGTTTTGGAACGCGAGGGGCATAGGTGCGCGCAGTTTTTAGGCTCCCAGGGCCGTTTTGTGGTGATGGAATTCAGATATGCGCGATTCGGGATGGGGGAACGAGGCTTCGCGAGCAGGTTCGGCGCGCGGGCGTAGACATTTTCCCAGGATTCGCTTGCGTGCGGACAGCCGGAAGCCGCTCTCGGGGGTGCCGTGGGGCCAATATCGCGCTTCGCATCGTGCATATCTGAATTCCATCACCACGTTTTCGATTCTGGTAGGAAAAAAGTGCTCCCGCGGCCAGCCGGCCTGCGACCTCAACCTGCATCGGCGTGCGCGCGAGCCCGCGGGATGGGCGCAACGGCCGTTGCGCGATACCGACTCCGGCCTTTGCCGCGATGTAAACATTTATAGAACGCGCGCGGGCGGTGGCGGCTCCGGCGGCAAGCTGGTACCATTTTGCCTCGTGCGCTGAGCTGCGCGGTCTACGCAGGCTCGGCGGTCTGTACGAAGCCGTCCGTTCCGGCACGGGACGGCACAGATGAAAAGGAGGATCCTGTGGCAGAGACCCAGGCTGCGGCCGCATCGGCTGCGACGAACCCCGCGAACATCCACTCCATGCACACCCGCACCGCAGGCGAGCTGCGCCGCGAGAACATCGGCGAGGAGGTCACGCTCACCGGTTGGGTGTGGCGCCGCCGCGACCACGGCGGGCTCATCTTCTGCGACCTGCGCGACCGTACCGGCATGACCCAGTGCACCTTCGACCCCGAGCACGCGGGCGGCGAGGCGTTCCACATCGCCGAGACCATGCGCCCCGAGTGGCCCATCCTCGTGCACGGCACGGTCATCGCCCGCGACGAGGAGACGGTGAACGCCAAGCTCCCCACCGGCGAGATCGAGGTGCTCGTCGACCGCGCCGAGGTGCTCGGCCGCTCCAAGACCCCGCCGTTCCAGATCGAGGACCGCATCGAGACCGCCGAGGACACGCGCCTGCGGTACCGCTACCTCGACCTTCGCCGTCCCGAGATGGCGCACCGCATCCAGCTGCGCAGCGATTTCACGTTCGCCATCCGCTCGGCGCTGCACAACCGAGCGTTCACCGAGGTCGAGACGCCGGCGCTCTTCAAGTCCACGCCCGAGGGCGCGCGCGACTTCATCGTGCCGAGCCGCCTGCAGCCAGGCAGCTTCTACGCCCTGCCGCAGAGCCCGCAGCTCCTGAAGCAGCTGCTCATGGTGGGCGGCGTGGAGCGCTACTACCAGGTGGCGAAGTGCTTCCGCGACGAGGACCTGCGCGCCGATCGCCAGCCCGAGTTCACCCAGGTCGACATCGAGATGAGCTTCGTGACCCAGGACGACGTCATGGGCGCGCTCGAGGACGTGCTCGCCGACGCGTTCGCGCAGGTGGGCGTCGAGATGCCCACGCCGCTGCGCCGCATCTCCTACTGGGACGCCATGGACACCTACGGCACCGACAAGCCCGACACGCGCTACGGCATGCACCTCATCGACCTCACCGACGTGTTCAAGGGCTCGGCGTTCAAGGTGTTCTCGAGCGCCGCGAACACCGAGGGACATGTGGTGAAGGCGCTCAACGCCAAAGGCGCCGGCACGTGGCCGCGCGCGCAGATCGACAAGCTCGCCAAGGTGGCCGAGACCTTCGGCGCCAAGGGCCTCGCATGGATCGCCTTCCGCGAGGACGGCTCCATGAACAGCCCGATCGTGAAGTTCTTCAGCGACGAGGAGATGGCCGAGCTGCGCCGCCGCTGCGATGTGGAGCCCGGCGACCTCGTGATGTTCGCCGCCGGCCCGCGCCTCGCCTCCGACGAGATCCTGGGCGGCATGCGCTGCCACATGGCCGACGCGCTCGACGTGCCGCGCGAGGGCCACGACTTCCTGTGGGTCGTGGACTTCCCGCTCTTCCACTGGGACGAGGAGCGCAAGGCGTACGCCGCCGAGCACCAGCCCTTCACCCAGCCGGTCGAGGCGGACATCGAGCGGCTCGAGAGCGACCCGCTCTCCGTGGGCAGTCGCACGTACGACTTCGTGATGGACGGCTTCGAGGCCGGTGGCGGCGGCATGCGCATCCACGACCCCGAGCTGCAGCTGCGCATCCTCGAGATGCTCGGCTTCACGGAGGAGCGCGCCAAGGAGCAGTTCGGCTTCCTCATGGAGGCGCTCACCTTCGGCGCCCCGCCCATGGGCGGCTTCGCGCTCGGTCTCGACCGCGTGTGCATGCTGCTCGCGGGCTGCGATTCCATCCGCGATGTCATGGCGTTCCCCAAGACGTCGAGCGGCAGCGACCTCATGAGCGCCGCACCCAGCGAGGTGAGCATGGCGCAGCTCAAGGAGGTGGGCCTGCGCATCGAGTAGGCTGGGCGCGCCGATCGGCCGAATGAGGCGAAACTGAACGCGGGGCAGTCGTCCGATACCGGATGGCTGCCCCGCTCGCGTATGCAGCGGAAATGCGGAGCGCGCAGCGGGTGTTCGCGCGCTTCCGCGGGTCGCCATGTCGCGTGCCGCACGCCTCGCTTTAAATTGTTAGAAAAGGCTAATTTTTACTTCACATCCACCGCGCATCGTGATAGTTTACTTAGGTGAACAAATGAGCGTGCGTGCCCCGACGGTTTCTTCTCTCCTCGGCAGCCGGGCAGCTCGCGGCTCGTTTGCTTCGCCACGTAGATGCGGCAAGACGAAGGGGTGGGCATGCTGGGAGGTTCGATCGCGTCGGCGCTTCCGCTTTCCCTGGTGCGCGGGGGCGACGACGTCACCGTCGTGCGCGTGCGCGGAAACGATTCCATCAAGCGGCACCTCGCGAACCTGGGGTTCGTCGAGGGCGCCGGCGTGCACGTGGTGACGTCGGGCGGCGGCAACATCATCGTGCTCGTCAAGGGCGCGCGGCTCGGCCTCGATGCGAAGGTCGCCGCGCACGTCTTGACCGCATAGCCGCGCGCCCCGCCCTGCGATGCCGCGGGAAGCCTGAGCAGGGGAGTGCCTGCCGGCGGGCGCCCCGGGCGGCGCTGCTGCCAGGGCGGGGTGGCGATAGGGGAACTGGAAAGGGGGTATGCGATGAAAACGCTGGGAGATGTGCAGGTGGGCGATTCGTCCACGGTCGTCAAGCTCCATGGCGAGGGCGCGCTGCGGCGCCATCTCATGGATCTGGGGCTCATCAAGGGCACGCCGTTCACGGTCGTGAAGGTTGCCCCGCTGGGAGACCCGGTCGAGATCGCCGTGCGCGGGTACGCGCTTTCGATCCGCAAGGAGGAAGCGGCGATCGTCGAGGTGCAGTAGCGCACGTTGGCGCCTGGTGGCGCTTTTATTGTACTGGCAGAGTTAGCGTTATATAACATTTTGATCAGATCGGTGCGGGCGGCGCTACGCCCGTCTCCGATATGTCGAAACCGGCGCGACTCGGCAACTGAAGAAGTTTCAAAGCCAGGGGCGGCCAGCGGAAACATGGGTTGAAAGGGGTTGAAAGGAACACGTCCCCAACCAACCCATTCGGCGAGGGCCTGCCCCAAGAAAGAAGGACAGTATGGCAGCTTCACAGCTCCATATCGCGTTGGCGGGCAACCCCAACTGCGGAAAGACCACGCTCTTCAACCTCATCACCGGCCAGAACGGCTACGTGGGCAACTGGCCCGGCGTGACGGTGGAGAAGAAGGAGGCCCGGCTCTCGCGCGACAAGAGCGTGACCGTGACCGACCTGCCCGGCATCTACTCGCTCTCCCCCTACAGCCCGGAGGAGCGCGTGAGCCGCGACTACCTCATGAGCGGCGAGCCCGATGTGGTGATCCAGCTGCTCGACGCCACGAACCTCGAGCGCAACCTGTACCTGGCGCTCCAGGTCATCGAGACGGGGCTCCCTGTGGTCGTGGCGCTCAACATGGCGGATCTGCTGGAGAAGGGCGGCGACAAGATCGACGTCCGCGCCCTCTCGGCGCGCCTCGGGGTGCCCGTCGTCATGGTCTCCGCGCTGCGCGGGACCGGCATCGACGAGCTCATCGGGAAGGCGCGGCACGCGGCCGCGCATCCGGGCAAGGCGAAGCGCCTGGCCTTCGATGCGGCCATCGAGGACGCGATCGAGCACATCGAGGCGGAGCTCCCCGCATCCGTGCCCGATAGCCGGCGCCGCTACCTCGCGGTGCACCTTTTCGAGCGCGACGAGGCCACGGCGGCCCAGGCCAAGTTGCCCGCGCAGGCGGCCGCGCGCGTCGAGGCGCTCGTGGCGCGGTGCGAGCGCGATTGCGATGACGACGCGGAGTCCATCATCGCGAGCGAGCGCTACGCGCAGATCGCGCACCTCATGGACGAATGCGTGAAGAAGGCGCCCGCGCGCATGAGCACCTCCGAGAAGATCGACCGCATCGTCACGAACCGCATCCTCGGCCTGCCGATCTTCATCGCCATCATGTTCGGGGTCTACTTCATAGCCACCTCGTCGGGCGCCATCGGCACCGCCGGCACGGATTGGGTGAACGACAACCTCTTCGGCGAGGGCTTCACGCTCTTCGGCCAGAGCTTCCCGTCCATCCCCAGCGTCATCGAGGGCTGGCTTACCGCCGCGGGCGCGAGCGACCTGGTGCAGAGCCTCGTGCTCGACGGCATCGTCGCCGGCGTGGGCGCGGTGCTCGGCTTCATCCCGCAGATGTTCGTCCTCTTCGTGCTGCTCAGCTTCCTCGAGGACTGCGGCTACATGGCGCGCGTCGCCTTCGTGATGGATCGCGTGTTCCGCCGCTTCGGCCTCTCGGGCAAGAGCTTCATCCCCATGCTCGTCTCCACGGGCTGCGGCGTTCCCGGTGTGCTCGCCACGAAGACCATCGAGAACGAGCGCGACCGCCGCATGACCGTCATGACCACGACGTTCATCCCGTGCGGCGCGAAGCTCCCCATCATCGCGCTGCTCATGGGCGCCATGGTGGGCACCGCCGAGGCCGCGTGGATCGCGCCGCTCTTCTACTTCCTGGGCGTGGTCGCGGTCATCGCGTCGGGCATCATGCTCAAGAAGACGAAGCTCTTCGCCGGCCGCCCGACGCCGTTTGTCATGGAGCTGCCGAGCTACCACCTCCCGGCGGTCCGCTCGTGGGCGCTGCACGTGTGGGAGCGCGTCTCCGCCTACATCAAGAAGGCGTTCACCATCATCTTCGCGTCGACCATCGTGGTGTGGTTCCTCTCCAACTTCGGCGTGTACGAGGGCGCGTTCGGCTTCCTGCCCGCCATGGAGGGCATCCCCGAGGAGTTCACGGACTACTCCGTGCTCGCCATGCTCGGTGGCGCCATCGCGTTCATCTTCGCGCCGCTCGGCTTCGACTCCTGGCAGGCCACGGCCATGTCCATCACCGGCCTCGTGGCCAAGGAGAACGTCGTGGCCACGGCGAGCTCGCTTCTGCACATCGCGGACGGAACCGAGACAGACCCCAACCTGTGGGTCGCTTTCGCCGGCATGTTCCCGAGCATGGGCGCCATCGCGGCCTTCGGCGCGTTCAACCTGTTGTGCGCGCCGTGCTTCGCGGCCATGGGCACCATCCGCGCGCAGATGAACTCGGCACGCTGGACGGCCATCGCCATCGGGTACGAGTGCGCGTTCGCCTGGGTGGTCGGCCTCATCATCAACCAGCTCTACGAGCTCATCGTGCTCGGCAGCTTCGGCGTCTGGACGGTCGTGGCGTTCGCGTGCATCGCGGGCATGCTCTTCCAGCTGTTCCGCCCCATGCCGAAGTGGGCGTGGGACGACGACGTCGCCCCCGGCTCGGCGGCGGCCGCGGCGTCTGCGTAACGCTTGCTCCCCCTCGTAGTGGCCGGGGCGCGCTCCCTCTTCGCGCCCCGGCCGTTTTCTTGCACGCCCGTCCGGAGTCGTCTCCCAGCGGGTACATGAGGTTTAGTATGAAAGCAGGAGGTTGAACCAATGGGCGTGGCAGATATCATCATCCTGACGCTCGTCGCCGCGGCGTTCATCGCGGTGTGCGTGCGCGTGCGGCGCAAGGGCACGTGCGCGGACTGCTCGTCCGCGGGCAGCTGCAGCTCGTGCGGGCAGAAGGGCTGCCCGGCGTGCAAGGGCGTCGACAAGGTCGCCGACGACCTGGGGCGCGGCGTCCGCTAGGCCGGCGGGGCGGTTCCTCAGCGGGAAGCTCCCGCGCGCGGGCGCTCGAGGAGCCAATCGACGATGTTTACGTGTCGGATGCCTCCATAATCGCCGAGCCCTATGCGATCGAGCGTGAGAAGCGTCTTGGGGTAGTTATCTTGAATGCTGCGAAGCGGTGCGAGCTCACGGCTGAGCGTGCCTTCGTCAAGGACGCTGAGTGCGACTTGATAGTAGCTGGTGCCATGTTGGTCTTCGGTAATGAAGTCAATCTCAGTTGAAGCGGCGCGGCCGACGAAAACCTTTCGACTACGGCGTTGGAGCTCAAGATAGACAAGATTCTCCAAACGGTGCCCCAAATCGCTTTGGTCTCGTCCGAGCAGCAGGTGTCGGAACCCCAAGTCGCCTAAATAGTACTTACCGCCTCGTTCTAGGAGCCGCTTACCCTTTGCGTCGTAAGGCTTTGCCTCGTAGAGAATGTATGACTCGGTGAGTGCATCCAGGTACTCGCCGACTGTGGTGGGGGAGAGCTTCGATCCGTTTCGCGCGAGGCCGTCCGCGATTATCTTGAGCGAGAATTGGTTGCCGATGTTATCTGCCATGAATGCGAGCAGCGCTCGGAGGCTCGTGAGGTTGAAGCGCGGGTGGCGCTGGGAAACATCTTTGATGAGGATCGTGTTCAGCACGCCGTCGAGGTAGTCAGCGGTATCTTCTTCGGGAAGCGCGGTGGTATAGGGTAGCCCACCATAGATGAGATAGCGGTTGAGAATCGTATCGTCGTCTTCGCGTTCTGGAAATGCGCTGCGATACTCGGCGAAGGAGAGCGGCATCATATGCAATTCGACATAGCGACCCGTTAGCAACGTTCCCAGCTCACTGGATAACAGGTCAGAATTCGATCCGGTGATGTACACATCGGTGTCCTCACGAGCATACAGCGCGTCAACCGCCTGCTCGAAGTGGGGGATGCGCTGTACCTCATCGATAAAGATATAGGTCTGCTTCTGCTCGCTCACGTCCATGCGCGAGATGACCATGCGGTAGAGCTCTTCCGCGGTCTTCGGCGCATCGAACGCCATGCGCTCGATGTCGAGGTATATGATGGCGTCCGGCGGGGTGCCATCGGCTTCAAGAGCTTGACGTGCAAGCGTCATCGCGGTTGATTTGCCGCTGCGGCGCAAGCCGGTTACCACTTTGATGACATCACGATCGC
Organism: Enorma timonensis; assembly: GCF_000321165.1. Lineage (NCBI taxonomy): Bacteria > Bacillati > Actinomycetota > Coriobacteriia > Coriobacteriales > Coriobacteriaceae > Enorma > Enorma timonensis. The sequence continues at coordinate 7,085 of NZ_CAPF01000070.1, read as the reverse complement.
GCCATGTTTTGAACCAGTTGAGCGCGCGCGGTCGTTGAATGATGTCCATAGTCCTCATGACCGTCCTCTCGTGTGCATCAATGCATCCAGTTCGATGGACATTTCTACAAGCATGATTATTTTATCCAACTCACTGGATGAAATTCAAATATGAGGCACATTCATCCAGCGAACTGGATGAAGAGCGGCTTCTGACGACGCGAATGCCGGCATCTTTGCGGTACCGCAACGGGAAACGGCACGGAAACAATCGCGTGCGATACTGCAGGGCGGATGAAAGGCGCGGCGGCCTGCGCCGCGCGCGTGCACGTTTCCGGCATGCCTCGTTCGAAGGGACGCCTTATGGACAAACAGCAGAACATCGACTTCGTCCTCCGCACCGTCGAGGAGCGCGACATCCGCTTCGTGCGCCTATGGTTCACCGACGTGCTCGGCCGGCTCAAGAGCTTCGCCATCAGCCCGGAGGACCTCGAGGTGGCGTTCGAGGAGGGCATCGGCTTCGACGGCTCGTCCATCGAGGGCTTCACCACGCCCGAAGAGGCGGACATGCTCGCGTTCCCCGACCCCTCGACGTTCCAGGTGCTTCCGTGGCGCCCGTCGAAGGACGGCGTGGCCCGCGTGTTCTGCGACGTGCGCAGGCCCGACCGCACGCCCTTCGAGGGCGACCCGCGCGAGTGCCTGCGCCGCATGTTCTACCGCGCCGAGGCCGCGGGCTACCTCATGAACGTGGGCACCGAGATCGAGTTCTACTACTTCCCGGACGATCACACGCCCGAGCCCATGGACGAGGCGGGCTACTTCGACCTCACGCCGTCCGACTCCGCGCGCGACCTGCGGCGCGACACGGTGCTCATGCTCGAGAAGATGAGCATCCCGGTGGAGTACACGTTCCACTCGAGCGGACGTTCGCAGCACGGCATCTCGCTGCGCCACGCCGAGGCGCTCACCACCTCGGACGCCATCATCACGGCGAAGTACATCATCAAGCTCGAGGCGTACGGCTCGGGCATCCACGCGTCGTTCATGCCGAAGCCCATCGCCGGCGCCTCGTCGAGCGCGATGTTCCTCCATCAGTCGCTCTTCGACCACGATGGCAACAACGTCTTCTGGGGCGAGGACGATGCAACCTACCACCTCTCGGACATCGCCAGGCACTACATGGCGGGCATCCTCGCGCACGCGCGCGAGATCTCGGCCATCACGAACCCCACGGTGAACTCGTACAAGCGCCTGGGCGGCGGTGGGGCGAACAACGGCCCGGCGTTCGCCATGTGGGGGCTGCGCAACCGCTCCGCGATGATCCGCGTGCCCATCTACAAGCCGGGCAAGCAGCTCTCGACGCGCATCGAGCTGCGCACGCCCGACCCCATGGCGAACCCGTACCTGGTGAACGCCGTGACCCTCGCGGCCGGCCTCGACGGCATCGAGCGCAAGCTCGAGCTGCCGCCCGAGCCCACGCCCGAGCTCATCGCCGGCGGCGAGCTCGCGCTCGCGGAGGCCGGGTACGCCACCTTGCCGCGGAGCCTGGACGAGGCGCTCGACTATTTCGAGGACTCGCAGTTCATGAAGGATGCGCTCGGCGAGCACATCCACTCGTTCTTCCTCAGGCGGAAGCGCGACGAATGGGCGAAGTTCTCCGCGACCGTCACGGAGTGGGAGCTGAAGCACTACTTCGCCGGCGCATAGCCGGGGCGGCCCGCGCGCCGCAACCCCTGCCGCCGGGGCCTTGCCCGGCGCCGCGCAGCGCCCATGCGGGCGCATTCGTGATATGTCAGTTGCCCCGTGCAGGCCACGCGGGAGTCTGGCATGCGGTATGATGAAATCTATCGAAGGAGGTGCTCCATGGCCGATACGTGCATCCTGTTCATGGCACGAACGACGCGTTTCTACGAGTTCGTATGCACCCTCACGCAGCCGCTCGGCGTCGAGGTGAGCCTCGCCACGCCCGATTCGCCCACGGCGGCACATGATTTCGATCTGCTCGTGCTCGACGCGGACGGCATCCGCAACGACCGCATCGAGCAGATCGTGAAGTGGCTCGACGACCGCGGCGGCATCCCCATGCTCGTCATCGCCGACGAGGAATCGCTCCCCACGCTCCATCTGCCCGCGCATTCACGCTCCGACTTCATCAGCTCCGGCGCGAGCGAGGTCGAGCTCGAGGTGCGCGCCCGCCGCCTGCTGGGGGACGAGGACGCCTTCGCGGTGGACGACGTGCTGCATATCGACAACCTCGTCATCAACCTCGCCACCTACCAGGTATATCTGGACGACGAGCCCGTCGACCTCACCCTCATGGAGTACTCGCTGCTCTCGTTTCTGGCCACGCACCCCAACCGCGCGTACTCGCGCGAGGTGCTGCTGCACCGCGTGTGGGGCTTCGAGTACTGCGGCGGCACGCGCACCGTCGACGTGCACATCCGGCGCATCCGCTCGAAGGTGGGCCCGCAGATCGCGGCGCACATCACCACCGTGCGCGGCGTGGGCTACCTCTTCAAAGAGTAATGTCGCTGCGTGCCGACCGGTATGCGGAGCTCGTGGAGCCCCATCGCATTTAGTTAATCTTGGCTGAAGATTATCCCCCGGAATCGCTCCACGTCGCGGGCGGGGTACAAAACGGGCAGCATGAGGAATGTCGGGCGCCCGCGCCCGGCGTCGGGAATAGCGAAAGGATGATCTTCATGGATGAGAGGGATTTCCAGCATCGCGAAGGTGCTGCTGCGGGCGAGGGCACCGGCTCGTCGCCGCGCATCTCCATCGAGACCAATCAGACCCCGTCCGAGGGCGAGGGGCAAGGGGGCGCCGCATGGCAGTCCCAGCCGACGGTCGAGCAGCCCAGCGCGACCGCGTACCAGCACGCGTCGGGCACGCAGGCCATGCCGCAGGCCGATGAGCAGGCGGGCGCGCACTGGCAGCACGCCGCCCAGCAGGCGGCCCCCGCGACTGCGACGGTCGATACGCGCACGGTCGTGAAGACCAAGACGAAGAAGATGCCGGTCTTCCTGGCATCGCTCGCCGGCCTCGTCGTGGGTGCGGTGCTCGTGATCGCGCTCGTCATGACCGGCGCGCTCAACATCGGGGACTCGAGCGTCGACGCGCCCGCGCTCTCCGGTTCGAACAGCGCGCAGACCATCAAGATCGACGCCGAGGACACCACGCTCGCCGAGGCCGTGGCGGCCAAGGCGCTGCCCTCGGTGGTGTCGATCTCGGCGGTGAACGAGCAGACCGGCTCCGGTGGCGTCGGCTCCGGCGTCATCCTCGACACGGACGGCAACGTGCTCACGAACTACCACGTCATCGAGGGCGCCACGGCGGTGAGCGTCGAGGTGGACGGTGAGAGCTACGAGGCCGACATCGTGGGCTCCGATGCCTCGAGCGACCTCGCGGTGGTGCGCCTGAAGGACATCGACACGAGCACGCTCACGCCCATCGAGGTGGGCGACTCGGACGACATCACCGTGGGCGAGTGGGTCATGGCCATCGGCAGCCCCTTCGGTAACGAGCAGTCCGTCTCCACGGGCATCGTGAGCGCGCTCTACCGCTCCACGGCGCTGACGGGCACCTCGGGCACGGCGATCTACGCGAACATGATCCAGACGGACGCCGCCATCAACCCCGGCAACTCCGGCGGCGCGCTCGTGAACGCGGAAGGCCAGCTCATCGGCATCAACTCCGTGATCGAGTCCTACTCCGGCTCCAGCGCGGGCGTGGGCTTCGCCATCCCGTCGAACTACGCCATCAACATCGCGGAGCAGATCATCGCGGGCGAGACCCCGGCGCACCCCTACATCGGCGTGACCGTGACCTCCGTGAACGCGTTCACGGCGCGTGACCAGGGCCTCCCGGTCTCCGAGGGCGCCGTCGTGACCGCGGTGAACCCGGACAGCCCGGCGGCCGAGGCCGGCCTCGAGGTGGATGACATCGTGACCGCGGTGAACGGCGAGCCCGTCACCTCGGCGGACGGCCTCATCATCGCGGCGCGCGAGCACCAGATCGGCGAGACGATCACGCTCACCGTCGTGCGCGGCGACAAGACGCAGGACATCGAGGTCACGCTCGGCTCCGACGCCGACCTCCAGGAGAACAGCCAGGACGGCACGACGGGCGACAGCTCGGGCAGCCTCATGAACGAGGACGAGTTCCGCCAGTACCTCGAGGACCTCATGGCGAACCAGTAGCGTCTGCGCGCGCCGCGTCGATTGCAGGGCGTGAGCGCGCACAGGACAGCCCCTGAACCCACGCGGGCGCATGCGATGCACGGAAACGGCAGCGCATGCGCCCGCGGCATGTTTCGAGGAGGAACGGGGAAGACGCGCGACGAGCCGACGAAGCCGTCCGCGCCGGGGCGGGCGGATGGTACCCTGAGAGGGCAAACCGACGAACGGGGAGTCACGGTGAAACAGCTGAACCTTTTTGACGATATGGACGCGCAGGCCGAGGGCATGGACGAGGCGGCGCGGGCGGAGGCCCGTGAGGCCGCTGCCGAGCGCGCGGCGGAGCTCAACCGCCAGCTCGAGTACCACGCGTACCGCTACTACGCGCTCGATGCGCCCGAGATTACGGACGCCGCCTTCGACAAGCTCCTCATCGAGCTACAGCAGATCGAGGCGGCCTATCCGGAGCTCATCACCCCGCGCTCCTACACGCAGCGCGTGGGCGGCTACGTGTCGCCGCAGTTCCAATCCGTCGAGCACATGGCGCGCATGTACTCCATGGACGACGCCATGAACCTCGACGAGCTCGACGAATGGCTCGAGCGCACCGAGGCCGCGCTCGGGGCGGGGCACGTCACGTACACCTGCGAGCTCAAGATCGACGGCCTCGGCGTGGCGCTCACCTACGAGGACGGTCGCTTCGTGCGCGCGGCCACGCGCGGCGACGGCGTGACCGGCGAGGACGTCACCCTGAACGTCCGCACCATCCGCGACGTGCCCATGCGCCTGTCCCAGGCGGCGCTCGCGCACATGGGCGCCGACGCGCGCCGCCCCATCGAGGTGCGCGGCGAGGTCTACATGCCCAAGGGCAGCTTCCTGCGCTTGAACGAGGAGGCCGACGCCCAGGGCCGCGAGCCCTTCGCCAACCCGCGCAACGCCGCCGCGGGGAGCCTCCGCCAAAAGGATCCCAAGGTCACGGCCAGGCGCGACCTGGCGACCTTCCTCTACGCCGTGGCGGATACCGCGCCTCTGCACGTGGACTCGCAGCACGCGTTTCTGAGCTGGCTCAAGGAGGCCGGCTTCTCCGTGAACCCGAACGTCGCCCGCTGCACCACGCCGGCGGAGGTGCACGCGTTCTGCGCCGACGCCCTCGCGCACCGCGCGGACCTCGATTACGACATCGACGGCGTGGTGGTGAAGGTCGACAGCTTCGCCCAGCAGGACGAGCTCGGCTTCACGGCGCGCGCCCCGCGCTGGGCGATTGCCTTCAAGTTCCCGCCGGAGGAGAAGGAGACCGTCCTGCGCGAGATCCGCATCCAGGTGGGCCGCACGGGCGTGCTCACGCCGGTCGCGGAATTCGACCCGGTGACGGTCTCGGGCTCCACCATCGCGCGCGCGACGCTGCACAACGAGGACGAGGTGCACCGCAAGGACGTGCGCGTGGGCGATACCATCGTGGTGCACAAGGCGGGTGACGTGATCCCCGAGGTCGTGGGGCCGGTGCTCGCGAAGCGCCCCGCCGACGCCGCGGAGTGGCGCATGCCCCGGACGTGCCCCGCGTGCGGCAGCCCCGTGGTGCACGAGGAGGGCGAGGTCGCGTACCGCTGCGTCTCCATCGACTGCCCCGCGCAGGTGAAGGAGCGGCTCGCGCATTGGGTGAGCCGCGGGTGCATGGACATCGACGGTGTGGGCGACGAGCTCATCGACAAGCTCATCGAGGCGGGGCTCGTGCACGATGTGGCGGACTTCTACCAGCTCACGGCCGACGACCTCGCCGGGCTCGACACGGGCCGCACCTACCTCAAGGACGACAAGCGCCGCGGCGTGCGCGCGGGCGACCCCATCCCCGTGGGCGCGACCATCGCGGCGAAGGTCGTCGACGAGCTCGTGAAGTCGAAGGCGCAGCCGCTCAGCCGCGTGCTCTTCGCCCTGGGCATCCGCCATGTGGGCAAGAGCGTGGCCGAGGTCCTCGCGCGGCGCTTCCTCACGCTCGACGCGCTCATCGTGGCGAACGAGGACGACATCGCCGCCGTCGACGGCGTGGGGCCGAAGATCGCGCAGAGCGTTCGGCAGTTCTTCAGCGTCCCGGAGAACCTCGCGGTGCTCGAGCGCCTGCGCGTGGCGGGGCTCACCCTCGAGGAGGACCTCTCCGGCGAGGCCGCGCGCGCGTCGCAGGAGACGGGCGTGGCCGAGGACCTCGTGGCGGCGCAGCCGCTCGCGGGGTTCACGTTCGTGCTCACGGGCACGCTCGAGCGCCGCACGCGCGACGAGGCCGGGGCGGCGCTCAAGGCGCTCGGTGCGAAGGTGACGGGTTCCGTCTCGAAGAAGACGAGCTACGTGGTGGCAGGCCCGGGGGCGGGCAGCAAGCTTGCGAAGGCAGAGAGCCTGGGCGTGCCCGTGCTCGACGAGGAGGCGCTCGAGCAGGTGCTCGCGACGGGCGAGGTGCCCGCGGCGGAGTAGGCGCGCCGGGCGGGGCGCGCGGCTGCCGCCACGGCGGCGGGTGCGTTCACAGGTAGGCAGGTAGAAGGCGATATCGACGGGCTCCTTCGGGGCGGTCGGTATCGCCTTTTTGCATGGCGATACACGCTTGCTCTATATGAACGTAGCTATTACTATAGATATTAAGGTAGACATTCGGTCGAGGAGGTTGCCATGTACACGGCGAGCTTTTCCGAGGCGCGCAAGAACCTGACCGAGATCGCCGACCGCGTCGCGACGGACGGCGTCGAGTACACCATCTTCAAACGGAGCAAGCCGCTCTTCAAGATCGTCCCGGTGCGCGATGAGCCCGCGGGCGAGCCGGTCGCCACGGTGGCCAAGTCCCTCACGCGCCGCGAGGCGGCGGAGCGCGCAGCTGCCCGCGCCGACCGCGTGCGCACGCCGAAGAACTGGGCTGACCTCAAGGCTGCGGCGGCCGCCGAGGCGGGGGCG
>NZ_CAPF01000071.1:0-1440 GCF_000321165.1 Enorma timonensis | reverse complement strand
CTGCCCGCGTGCCGCCCTGCGCCCGCCGCTACATGAGCCCCAAGCCCTTCGCCACGATGACGATGAAGTTCTGCACGTTGGCGATGAACGAGGTGGCCGAGACGCTCCCGCGGTCGAGTAGCTTGTTGGTCACGAATTCCGAGACGTCGACCGTGTAGAAGAACACCGGCCGGATGGCTCCCTGTTCGTCGAAGGTATACGACGGCGTCATGTTGCCGGTGGCGATGGTGTGCAGCATGGTGGCCATGCAGATGACCGTCGTGGCGTCGGAGACCATGGCGCGCATGGCGGCCTGCGCCTCGTACGCGTCGCCGATCACGCCCGGCAGCGGCCCGTCGTCGCGGATCGACCCCGCGAGCACGAGCGGCACGCCCTGGCGGACGCAGCCGGCGACGATGCCGTCCTCGATGCCCTCCGTGCGCACGAACGCCTCGATTGACCCGGCGCGTCGCACGCGGTTGATCACCTCGAGATGGTTATAGTGCCCGTTGCGCTGCGTCTGCTGCGTGTAGATGTCCTGGCCGAGCGCCGTGTGGAGCGTGGCGGCCTCGAGGTCGTGCGTGGCGAGCGCGTTTCCCGCCATGATGCCGTCGACGAAGCCGGCCTCGATGATGCGCTGCATGGCGCGGCGCGCGTCGGCGTCGAAGGCGAACGCCGGTCCCATCACCCATACGATCTTGCCGTGGTCGCGGTCGTGGCGCAGCCGCTCGTAGAGGCGGTCGTAGTCGCGGGCGAACGAGGTCTCGCGGCTGCGCGCCTGGCGGAACGCGAACTTGTCGGACCTGTCCGCCTGCTCCGCGCAGGGGTCGTCGAAGCAGTCCGCGTGCACGTAGATGCCCTCCTCGGCGTCCTCGGTGCGCCCGAGGACCACGAGGTCGCCCGCGCGCAGGTTGCGGTTCTCGACCACGCGCAGCATGCGCTCGCCCGCCTCGTTCCGCGCGACCACGATGCTTGCGTCCATACGGCTGTGGCGGGGGAGGAGCCAGGTGCCCCCGACCTTCACGTATTCGGGGAACACGGACGTGCTGTGAAACCCCTCGGGCCCGATGCCGTCCGCCTCCACCTCGGCGAGCGTCGCGTCGGGGGCGCTGGCGAACGGCTCCTGCGAGAAATCCGGTGTTCGGTAAACGGGCATCGCGAACATGGGCGGCTCCTTCGGTTCACGCGCCGCGCTCCCCGAGCTTGCGGGCGGACATCGACGGTCACGGCGCGCTACGTGCATGATGGTTTTCATCCAGCATAGAGAAGCCGCTGCGCCGCCGAGCGCGAGAACCGGCTATGTTGCGAGCGTGTTGCCATTGGTTTACGTGCCCGCCCCCACGCCGTGCCCCGCTCGCGCCTGCGCGTCCCCGTGAAACGCGCGCCGAAACGGTTGCTCCCGGGGATGACAGCGGGCGCTCGGCCGGATTTTCCGCGGAGCGATTCCCAAAATGCGCGAAA
>NZ_CAPF01000072.1:0-8777 GCF_000321165.1 Enorma timonensis | reverse complement strand
TCCCGCGCCCCTCGCCGGCAGCCCGCGCACGCCCGATATGCCCGACGACATCCGCCAGCATATCTGCACGAGCGCCGAATCCTCCGCCCCCGCGGCCGACGTGTCGCGCGCGAGCCGTCTCGCCATGAAGGAGCGCGCCATGAGCGGCCGGCCCTTCGGCGCGGGCAGCGGCACCGAGCACGAGGGCAAGACCATGACGGGCGCGCAGGCGGTCATCGCCTCGCTCGAGGCCGAGGGCGTGGACGTGCTCTTCGGCTACCCGGGCGGCCAGGCCATCAAGATCTACGACGCGCTCTACGACTCCACGAAGATTCGCCACATCCTCGCCCGACACGAGCAGGCCGCGGTGCACGAGGCCGACGGCTACGCGCGCGCCACGGGCAAGGTGGGCGTCGTGCTTGTGACGAGCGGCCCGGGCGCCACGAACACCGTGACGGGCATCGCCACCGCCTACATGGACTCCGTGCCGCTCGTGGTCATCACCGGCCAGGTCACGCGCGGGGTCATCGGCACGGACGCCTTCCAGGAGGCGGACATCGTGGGCATCACCATGCCCGTGGTGAAGCACAGCTTCCTGCTCCAGAGCACCGACGACCTCACGCGCACGTTCCGCGAGGCGTTCTACATCGCCTCGACCGGCCGCCCCGGCCCCGTGCTCATCGACATCCCGTCCGACCTCGCCGGCGCCGAGATGGTCTTCCACTACCCGGATTCCGTGAACATCCCCAGCTACCGGCCCACGTACCGCGGCAACGCCAAGCAGGTGAAGCAGGCGGTCGAGCTCATCCGCCAGGCGCGGCGGCCGCTCATCATGGCGGGCGGCGGCGTGGTCTCGAGCCACGCGTGCGACGAGGTGGTCGAGCTCGCCGAGAAGATGCAGATCCCCGTGGTCACGACGCTTCTGGGCAAGGCGGCCGTGCCCTGCTCCAACCCGCTGAACCTGGGGCCGGTGGGCATGCACGGGTCGAAGTACGCCAACATGGCCGTCACGGAGTGCGACCTGCTCATTGCCGTGGGCGCGCGCTTCTCGGACCGCGTGACGGGCAAGCTCTCGGAGTTCGCGCCGCACGCGACCGTCATCCACGTGGACATCGACCCGGCCGAGATCGGCAAGGTGCGCAACCCCCGCGTGCCCATCGTGGGCGACGCGCAGGTCATCGTCGCCGCCATCAACGAGCGCCTCGACCGCGCCGGCGCCGAGCCCCAGGACGCGGACTGGGTGCGGGCGGTCTTCGAGTGGCGCGAGCGCTGGCCGTTCTACACCGAGGACTTCGCCGACTACCCCGACCGCATCGCTCCCGAGCAGGTGCTCGAGCAGCTCTCGAACAAGCTCGACCCGCACGCGAGCGTCATCACCACCGAGGTAGGCCAGCACCAGATGTGGGCGCACCAGCACATCCACCGCGAGGAGTCGCGCACGTTCCTCTCCTCGGGCGGCCTGGGCACCATGGGCTTCGGCTTTCCGGCGGCCATCGGCGCGAAGATCGGCCGGCCGGACTGTCAGGTGGTGTGCATCGCCGGCGACGGCAGTCTGCAGATGAACATCCAGGAGATGGCGACGGCCATCGGCAATGGCGTGGCGGTGAAGGTGCTCGTCATCGACAATAACGCACTCGGCATGGTGCACCAGTGGCAGCGCCTGTTCTACCACGAGCGCTACAGCTGCACGGAGTTCACGGCGAACCCCGATTTCGTGAAGCTCGCCGAGGCCTACGGCTGGCAGGCGGAGCGCATCACGCACCCGGACCAGGTCCCGGGCGCGCTCGACCGCATGCTCGCCGCGGACACGCCCTACCTGCTCGACGTGGTGATCCCCACGGCGCAGACGGTCTACCCCATGGTGGCGCCCGGCGCGGCCATCGACGACATCATCGGCGCCATCGACCTCACGCTCGGCGGCGTGCGCGTGACGGAGAAGGGCATGAGCCCGGCGGGCGAGATGGCGGGCACGGTGGCCGAGCCGCTGCCGCTCGACGAGCGCGACCCGTCGCTGCGCGTGGGCACACCGCTTGCCGGCGATGCGCTGACGTCGGACGCTTCCGCATCAGCTGCGGACGATGTGAAGGGAGGCGAGTGAGATGCAGTACATCCTCTCGGTGCTCGTCGAGAACAAGCCCGGCGTGCTCAGCCGCGTGACCGGCATGATCAGCCGCCGCGGGTTCAACATCGACTCGCTCACCGTCGCGCCCACCGAGGACGTGACCATGAGCCGCATGACCATCATCGTCGAGGCGGACGAGATCGCCTACGAGCAGATCACCAAGCAGCTGCACAAGCTCGTCTCGGTGTACAAGATCTCCGACATGACGCATGAGGACGCCATCGAGCGCGAGCTCGTGCTGTTCAAGGTGAGCGCCCCGGCCGACCGCCGGCACGAGATCATCGAGATCGCGAACATCTTCCGCGCCAAGATCGTCGACGTGGGCAAGAACACGCTCACCGTCGAGGCGACGGGCACGGCGAGCAAGCTCGACGCGATGGAGGATCTGTTCCGCGGCTACGGCCTGCGCCAGATCACGCGCACGGGCAAGATCGCGATGTCGCGAAGCAGCTAGCAGCGCGGCGCCAGGGCCGGCATGTAAATTTACCCCAGCGACTTTTTTACATCGCCCGGCGTCCGCATCGAATCCAACGCCCACGTATGGGGGCATGTAAAAAAGTCGCTGGGGTAAATTTACATGCCCCACCGATGCATCAGGTACTGTCAGCCACGAAACCTAAGGAGAACGACATGGCTGTGACGATCTATTACGAGGCAGATTGCGACCCGCAGGTGATCCAGAACATGAAGATCGCCATCATCGGCTACGGCAGCCAGGGACACGCGCATGCGCTCAACCTGCTCGATTCCGGTTGCGACGTGCGCGTGGGCCTGCGCGAGGGCTCGAAGAGTTGGGCCAAGGCCGAGGAGGCGGGCCTCAAGGTGTGCGACATGGACACCGCGGCCGAGGAAGCCGACCTCATCATGATGCTCGTGCCCGACGAGACCCAGCCCAAGGTCTACGAGGAGCACATCAAGGCGCACCTCAAGCCCGGCAACACGCTCGCCTTCGCGCACGGCTTCAACATCCACTACGGCTACATCGTGCCGCCCGAGGACGTGAATGTCATCATGTGCGCGCCGAAGGGCCCCGGCCACATCGTGCGGCGCCAGTTCACCGAGGGTTCCGGCGTGCCGTGCCTGGCCTGCGTGGAGCAGGACGCCACGGGCAACGCGTGGGACATCGCGCTCGCGTACTGCTGGGGCGTGGGCGGCGCGCGCTCGGGCGTCATCAAGGCGACGTTCAAGGAGGAGACCGAGGAGGACCTCTTCGGCGAGCAGGCCGTGCTCTGCGGCGGCCTCGTCGAACTCGTGAAGGCCGGCTTCGAGACGCTCACCGAGGCCGGGTACCCGCCGGAGCTCGCGTACTTCGAGGTCTATCACGAGATGAAGATGATCGTGGACCTCATGTACGAGAGCGGCATCCACTTCATGAACTACTCCATCTCGAACACGGCCGAGTACGGCGAGTACTACGCCGGCCCCAAGGTCATCAACGAGGAGAGCCGCGCGGCCATGAAGCAGCTCCTGGCGCGCATCCAGGACGGCTCGTTCGCGCAGGAGTTCGTCGACGATTGCAACAACGGCCACAAGTGGCTGCTCGAGCAGCGCGAGAAGATCAACGAGCATCCCATCGAGAAGACGGGCGAGAAGATCCGTTCCATGTTCAGCTGGATCAAGAAGGACTAACCAGGGTAGATGAGATAGCTCTTTGCGGGGCGCGTTCGGCGGTGCGGTCGGGCGCGCCCGTTTTGTGCGCGGTGTTCGGGGGCTGACGTGCACGTGTCGGGTGCATTCGGGCTGCCCGCGGAAGGTTCGAGCGCCGATACTGTGTGGGAATTCGAACCCGGCGAGTACACCCATGCCATGGACTGCTCCGACCAGCGCTTTTCCTGAGCCCCGACCCGGCTCTACTCAGGGAATCCGGAATCCCACACAGTATCGGCGCTCGAACTGTTTCCGTTCGGTGCGCCGGCGGCGCGTCGCGCGCTCCTCCCGCCCGCGCGGCGCCGCTTTGCTATAATCCCCAACCGTTTGCAACGCACCCGGGTCCGGGTCCAGAGGCGGAAGGTAGTAAACATGGGCGAACGCACGGCCATGACGGCGCGCCAGTGGCTCGCGCTCGCGGGGCTCACCTGCTCCGCGTTCGTGTTCAATACCTCGGAATTCATGCCTATCGGCTTATTGAGCAGCATCTCCGGCAGCTTCGGCCTCACCGAGGCGCAGACCGGCATGATGACCTCGATCTACGCATGGGCGGTCATGGCGCTCTCGCTGCCGCTCATGGTGTTCGCCTCGCGGTTCGAGTTCAAGCGCCTCCTGCTCGGGGTGCTCGTGCTCTTCACCGCGGGTCAGGTCGCCTGCGCTGTCGCGCCCACGTTCGCGCTGCTCGTGGCCGCGCGCCTGCTCGTGGCCTGCGCGCACGCGATCTTCTGGTCGATCGCCTCGGTTATGGCGACGCGCGTGGTCGCGCCCGAGCACGGCTCGCTGGCGCTCAGCATGGTCGCGACGGGGACGTCGGTGGCCATGGTGTTCGGCCTGCCCCTGGGCCGCGCGATCGGGCTCGCGGTGGGCTGGCGCATGACCTTCGCCTGCGTAGGCGTGGTGGGCGCGGTGCTCGTGCTGTACACCGCCGTCGTCATGCCCACGATTCCAGCGGGCGAGCGCTTCACCATGCGGCAGCTGCCCGGGCTCTTCCGCAACCGCGTGCTCGTGGCGATCTACGTGAGCACGCTGCTCGTGGCGACGGGCTATTACACCGCGTATAGCTACATCGACCCGTTCCTGGCGCAGGTCGCGGGGCTTGACGCCGGCACCGCCACCATGGCGCTCACGGTCTTCGGCGCGGCGGGGCTCGCGGGGAGCTTTTTGTTCTCGCGTTCCTACGACGCGCATCGGCTCCCGTTCCTGGGCGCCGCGCTCGCGGGGCTTTCGGCCGCGCTTCTGCTGCTCGCCCCGGCGGCGACGCTCGTCCCGGGGACGTTCGGCGTGCTCGCGGTGTGGGGTGCCTGCAACACGGCGTTCGGCATCGCGTTCCAGGCCGAGATCATCCGCGCGGCGCGTGCGGACGAGGCGTCCGTGGCGATCGCGCTCTACTCCGGGATCTTCAACCTGGGCATCGGCACGGGGTCGTTCTTGGGCGGCGTGGTGAGCACGACGCTCTCGCTCGCGGCCATCGGGCTCGTGGGCGGCGTGCTCGCTGCCGTGGGCTCGGCCGTGTGCCTGCTCGGGCTCGCGCGCCGCGCCCGGTGATAATTTGGTGTCAGTCACCTTTTTATCATGCGTTGGCGCCCGGCGCCTGTTATCAGCGCGACGCTAGGCGGGGAGCTTGCAGACGTCCACCCAGGTGCAGGGCTGGCACAGATCTTCCAGCTCGGCGGGGGTGAGCTCGATGGCGCTGTTCGAGCTGCCGCAGGCGGGGAAGACCGTCTCGAAGCGGCGAAGCGTTGCGTCCAGGTAGACGTCGCAGCCGTCGTTCACGGCGAAGGGGCACACGCCGCCGACGGCATGGCCGATGAGCTGCTCGGCCTCCTCGGCCTTGAGCATCTTCGCCTTGGTGTGGAACTGCGCCTTGAACTTGGGGTTGTCGATGCGCGCGTCGCCGGCTGCCACCACGAGCGCCACGCGGTCGCCCACGTGGAACGAGAGCGTCTTGGCGATGCGCGCCGGCTCGCACCCCACGGCCTGCGCCGCGAGCTCGACCGTGGCGCTCGAGGTATCGAATTCGAGCACGCGCCCCTCCATGCCGCGCTCCGCGAAGAACGCCTTGACCCTATCGATTGCCATGCTGCCCCTCCGTTACCGGTCTATGTAAAACCACCCCAGGGGTATTGTTACATGTAGAAAAACCCCTGGGGTGTTTTTACATGCGGGGCGCGGAACCTTTCAAAACCGTAATCCAGGCGTAAGCGAAATCGATGGCACGGGGCGCGGCGGCGGCCGAGAATGTCCATGGTAGGCAATCGGGCGAGGACGAAAGGCGCCGCATGAGGCTCATCGAACGCTTCCTGGGAGGGTACAGCGACAACTTCCTGCTCGCGCTCGTGATGTGGCCGTTCGCGTCCGCGGCGTTCACCCTGCCCATCCTCGCGTACCTCTACCACCGCGACGGCCGGCTGCGCTTCGTCTCGGTCGCGTCCACCTACCTCACCGTGCTCTACGTGCTCGGCCTCGGCTGCTTCACGCTCTACCCGCTGCCGAGCGGAGACGCCGGCCCGGGCATCACGTACGGCATCCCGTGGCAGCTGAACCCGCTCGCGCCCATCGGCGACTTCATGCGCGAGGGCTTCTCCGTCATCCCGCAGATCGCGTTCAACGTGGTCTTCTTCGTGCCGCTGGGGTTCATCGGGGGACGGCTCTTCCGCTGGGGCTTCGCGAAGACCGTCGTCGTGGGGCTCCTGGCCTCGTTTGTCATCGAGGCGGCGCAGGGCACGGGGCTCTTCGGCATCTACCCGTACGCATACCGCACCGCGGACGTGGACGACCTCATCTACAACGCGTCCGGCGCGGCGATCGGCTGGTGGTGCGCGGCGCTGCTCGCGCGCGTGCTGCAGCCGGGCGCGCTCGCCCAGGAGGGCGAGGTGACGCACGAGCCCGGGTTCATCCGCCGCTGCGTGGCGTTCTGGCTCGATATGCTGCTCGTCGGGCTCGTGGGCTCGACGACGGTGGGTGTGCTGGCGCTCGTGGGGCGTTACGTGCCCGGCTTCGGCTGGCTGGATGGCCTGCTCACGGGGACGCCGCTGGCGCTCTACCTCCACATCGCCGCGTTCGTGCTGGTGGAGGGCATCTTGCCGTGGCTCCACGACGGCTCGACGCCGGGCGGGGGCTTCGTGCGCATGAGCTGCGAGACGCGCGGGCGCACGGGCGCGCGGCGGCTCGTCTTCTACGCGGCGCGGCTCGTCGTTATGGGCGGCGCGTTCCTGTTCTTCCCCTTCGCCTGGATGGTGCTCGCCCTGTTCTACCTGGTGGCGCGCCGCATGCCCTACGATTTCGTGTGATGCGGCTGCCGACGGGGGCGGGCGAGAGCCGCTGGCGGTCGGGCGGCTTCCGAGCAAGTGCGGCCGTCGCGCGCCCCGTGTCCCCGCGCCGGCGTACAATGTCCCCGGACAGGGCGGCGCGGGCGGCAAGGAGCGCATATGGCGGCGAAGCGGTATGGGTTCTCCCAGGTAAAAGAGCATATCGGGCAGCATGTCACGCGCGATGAGCTGCTCCGGCTCCTGGGCGAGGGCGACGCGACCATATCGATGACGGCGTTCGAGGGCCTGGAGCTCGCCGACGTTCGCGCGAATGGGGCGACGTTCGACCAGGTCATCTTCCGTTCGTGCCAGTTCGAGGGCGTCGACTTCTCGAATTGCTCGCTGGCGGACGTGCGCTTCGTGGGGTGCCGCTTCATCGCGTGCACGATGGAGCGCAGCTGGCTGAACCGCTGCGACTTCGAGGGCTGCTCCGCGCCGGGTCTGAGCTTCCAAAAAGGCCGCCTGACCAGCGTGTGCTTCGACGAGAGCCAGCTGCGGTACGCGGATTTCTCGGAGGCGGCGGCGAGTGTGCTCGCGGCGCGCAAGACCGCGCTCGCCGAGAGCGCCTGGCACCGCGCGCGGCTCAAGCACGTGCTCCTCGACGGCTGCGACCTTTCGCGCGCCGACATGTTCGGCACGTCGCTCGAAGGCATCGACCTCTCTACCTGCGACATCTCGGGCATCGTGGTGTCGAGCACCTTCCACGAGCTGCGCGGCTGCACGGTGAGTCCCACGCAGGCGGCCGAGCTCGTGACGCTTCTGGGCGTGCGCGTGAGCGACGAATGACCGGGCGGGCGCACGGCCCGGCGCCCCTCGTTGGTAGTGCGCCCGCCGCTCCCGGTATACTGCTGGAAGAAAGGGGCGCAGATGAGCGAACGGGATAGGACAGGGGAGCGGGGCGGCCAGCTCGCCATCGTGCTCGTGCCGGGCGGTGACGAGCAGGCGGCGGAGCGGCTTGCGCAGTGCGCGCAGGCGCCGCTGCTGCCTGCGGACGCCGACCTCGATGCGCCCGCCGTCCCCGCGTCCTTCGACATTACCGTCCGCTTCGATGCGTTGGGAACCTGTCTGCTTGGCGACGGCATGCTGCTGCGCCCCGACCTTTCCGCCATGGCGCCCCGGCTCAAGCCCGGGCGGCTGAACCGTGAGCTGCTCGTGCGCGCCGCGAAGGTCAAGCGCCCGGCGGACGCGTCCCCGGACGCCCGCCTCCCGCTCGCCGTGGACGCGACCGCGGGGCTCGGCGAGGACGCGCTGCTGCTCGCGGCCGCGGGCTTCTCCGTGCTGCTCTTCGAAAGCGATCCCGTCATCGCCGAGCTGTTGCGCGACAGCCTGCGCCGCGCCGCCGTCGCGCCCGAGCCCGAGCTGCGCGCCGCAGCCGGTCGCATGCGTGTCGCCGGCGAGGACAGCATCGCGGCGCTGCCCGGCCTCGCGCCCGCGCCCGACGTGGTCTACCTCGATCCGATGTTCCCTGAGCGGCGCAAGAGCGCGGCGGTGAAGAAGAAGTTCCAGCTCATCCACCGCCTGGAGCGCCCGTGCGACGACGAGGACGCGCTCGTGGCCGCCGCGCTCGCCGCGTGCCCGCGCAAGGTGGTCATCAAGCGCCCGGTCAAAGGGCCGCACCTCGCGGGCATCAAGCCGAGCTATTCGATCGCTGGCAAGTCGGTGCGCTACGACGTCCTCGCGCGCTAGGCGCGCCCTCCGCCCGCGTGCCCGCCCCGCACCCG
>NZ_CAPF01000073.1:0-2200 GCF_000321165.1 Enorma timonensis | reverse complement strand
AATGACTCACTGAGTCAGATGAACCCGTCCCCAATGACTCAGCGAGTCAAACGAACCCGTCCCCAATGACTCACAATGACTCGCAGCGACCGTTCGCCGTGCGAAACCGACCGCTCGCGCGCGGGGCTGTTACGAGCGCGTTTCAGGGCCGTCTCACCTCCCTGTCCCGCGATGTGCGCGCGGCATACTTCTGTAACTCAGCAAATGCGATGACAGGGCGAGTACCGGCCTGCCGTCCCACAGCGAGCGGGGGAGCGTGAGAACCCGCGGCGGACGGTCGGGAACACACCCTCGAGCAGCTCGGCTGAACGCGCGCGCCCGCGCGGGAGACCCCCGACGCCCGGCTCGCGCAAGTACGCCGCGCCGGAGCCCCCGTCACGGGCATCGAGGACGAGCCATCCGCTCTGACCTCGCATTTCCTGGTATCGGTATCACCGAGCGCGCCGGCCTGAGCGCCTGCGCGGGAAAGCGAGGGAGCCCATGCAGCTGCGTAGCGATGCCGTGAAGAAGGGGCTGGCGCGCGCCCCGCACCGGAGCCTGCTCAAGGCGGACGGTCTCACCGACGAGGAGCTCGAGCGCCCGCTCGTCGCCGTCGTCTCCGCGCAAAACGAGGTCATTCCCGGCCACCTGCACCTCCAGCAGATCGCCGACGCCGTGAAGGCCGGCATCCGCATGGCCGGCGGCACCCCGCTCCAGATCAACACCATCGGCGTGTGCGACGGCATCGCCATGAACCACGAGGGCATGCACTACAGCCTGGTGAGCCGCGAGGTCATCGCGGACTCCGTCGAGTGCGCCATCCAGGGGCACCAGTTCGACGCCATGGTGCTCATCCCCAGCTGCGACAAGATCGTGCCGGGCATGCTCATCGCGGCCGCACGCCTGAACATTCCTACCATGCTCGTCTCTGGCGGCCCCATGCTCGCCGGCCGCGACAAGCATGGCTGCCAGACGGATCTGAACACGCTCTTTGACGCCGTCGGCCAGGTCACGGCCGGCACCATGACGCCGGAGGAGTGCGCGTGGCTCGAGAACACGGCGTGCCCCACCTGCGGCAGCTGTTCGGGCATGTTCACGGCGAACTCCATCTGCTGCCTGGCCGAGGCGCTCGGCCTCGCGCTTCCCGGCAACGGCACGGTGCCCGCGGTCTACTCGGAGCGCATCCGCCTGGCCAAGCGCACCGGCATGCAGGTGATGAAGCTCATCGAGCAGGGCACGACGGCGCTCGACATCCTGAACGAGCGCTCCATCTACAACGGCATGGTGCTCGACATGGCCTTCGGCGGCTCCACGAACACCATGCTCCACCTCACCGCCATCGCGCAGGCGGCGGGCTGCCCCGTCACCATGCAGGACTGGGACGAGGTCTCCGCGCGCACGCCGAACATCGTGCGCATCGCGCCGGCCGGCCCCCTGCACATCGAGGACCTGAACGCCGTGGGCGGCATCCCCGCCATCATCGGTGTGCTCGGCCGCGCGGGCCTGCTCGACGAGCGCGCGCTCACCTGCCACGGCACCATGGCGGACTGGGTCGCCGCCTGCCCGCCGGCGGACGGCGAGATCGTGCGCGAGGTGGAGAACGCCTACAGCGCGCAGGGCGGCCTCAAGGTCATGCGCGGCACGCTCGCGCCCGATTGCGGCGTGGTGAAGCGCAGCGCCTGCGACCCCGCCATGTACGTGCACTCCGGCCCCGCGCGCGTGTTCGATAGCGAGGAGGCGGCCTGCGAGGCCATCTTCGGCGGCGCCATCAAGCCCGGCGACGTGGTGGTCATCCGCTACGAGGGCCCGGCCGGCGGGCCGGGCATGCGCGAGATGCTCACGCCCACCTCGGCCATCTGCGGCATGGGGCTCGCGAGCTCCGTGGCGCTCATCACCGACGGCCGCTTCTCCGGCGCGAGCAAGGGCCCCTGCATCGGCCACGTCTCGCCCGAGGCTGCGGCCGGCGGCCCCATCGCGCTCGTGCAGGAGGGCGACATCATCGACATCGACATCAACGCGGGCACGCTCGATCTGCGCGTCTCCGAGGAGGAGCTCGCGCGCCGTCGCGCCGCGTGGCAGCCGCCCGCGCCGAAGTACACCGCGGGCGTGCTCAGCCGCTACGCGAAGCTCGTGACCAGCGCGGATAAGGGGGCGTATCTCTCATGACGGACATGAAGCCGAATACCCCGCCCGCGGCGGAGGCCCTGCGCGCGGCAGCCGC
>NZ_CAPF01000074.1:0-43023 GCF_000321165.1 Enorma timonensis | reverse complement strand
GTCCCCAATGACTCATGTGGACTCCTCGCGAGGGCGGCGGGGATTGGCCTTGCTATTTCACATGGTGTGCAATAATACTCACGAAGTGAAAGAGCGGGCGGTTGCTGCAGGGCGCCGCCGCATATGAGGGGCAGGGCATGCCAACAACCACCGTATGCACCCATGAACTGGGGAAATGCGATCGCCGCAGCCTGCGCTCGCAGCGGTTGCTGCGCCAGGCGCTCGCGGACGAGCTGAACAGCGGCCAGGATCTCTCCGGCGTGACCGTGGCGGCGCTCACGGAGCGCGCGGGTCTCACGCGCCGCACGTTCTACACGCACTACCGCGACATCCCCGATTTCATCGACCACGTCGAAGGCGAGATCCTCGATGAGCTGCGCACGCGCATCGCGCGCATCTCGGCGGCGGACCTGCCGTCGCTCTACCGCAATATCGACGCGCTCGAGCCCGCGCCCGGCTCGGTGGAGCTGCTCGCGTATCTCAAGCGCGACGGCGCGGTGATCGGTGCGCTGCTGAGCCCCCAGGGCGACGCGGCGTTCGTCCAGCGCATCCAGGCCATCGCCCGCGAGACGGTCGCCGAGCGCATGCGGAACGGCATCTTCCCCGGCGTGCTCGACACGTTCTTCGACTACTACCTGTCGTATGTGGTCGCCGCCGAGGTCGGCGTCGTGCAGCGCTGGTTCGCCGGTGGCCTGGCCGAGAGCCCGGAGACCATGGCGCGCATCATGACGGTCATCGCCTTCGTGCGCCCCGGCGACCTGTACGGCCAGCCGATCGACATCAACGTGCCCGCGTACGGCATGAAGCTTATGGGACTGAACGCGTGCGACCCCCGATAGGGGCCATGCGGTAAAGGAGGATTCGATGGTCAAGATTCCCGTGATGGGCGAGCAGGACATGCGCGCCGAGGATATGCAGAACGAGGCGGCTGCGCAGGCCGCCGCGCCCGAGGCACCCGCCGCCCCCGAGGCGACCGCCGTCGAGGGCGCGATCTGGAACCCCGAGGCCGCCACGGGTGCGCTGCACCTGGGCATCGACGTGGGCT
Source organism: Enorma timonensis (assembly GCF_000321165.1). NCBI lineage: Bacteria > Bacillati > Actinomycetota > Coriobacteriia > Coriobacteriales > Coriobacteriaceae > Enorma > Enorma timonensis. The sequence goes on along the minus strand of NZ_CAPF01000074.1, from coordinate 41,978 downwards.
CCACCACCGTCAAGCTCGCCGTGCTGAACGACGCCAACCAGATCGTCTACGCCAAGTACCAGCGCCACCACACCGACGTGCGCGCCTGCGCCCGCGACCTCTTCGTGCAGGCGGCCGCGGTGCTTCCCGAGGCGCAGATGACCTGCGCCATTACAGGCTCCGGCGGCTTGCTCCTTTCGCAGTGGCTCGGTCTTGAGTTCGTGCAGGAGGTCATCGCGAGCAAACGCGCCGTGGAGACGCTCATCCCCACCACGGACGTCGCGATCGAGCTCGGCGGCGAGGACGCGAAGATCATCTACTTCGACCAGGGCATCGAGCAGCGCATGAACGGCACGTGCGCCGGCGGCACAGGCGCGTTCATCGACCAGATGGCAACGCTTCTGCACACGGACGCGAGCGGCCTGAACGAGCTCGCGAAGGGCGCCACCACGATCTACCCCATCGCGAGCCGCTGCGGCGTGTTTGCGAAGTCCGACGTGCAGCCGCTGCTCAACGAGGGAGCGCGCCAGGAGGACGTCGCCGCCTCCATCTTCCAGGCCGTCGTGACGCAGACCATCTCCGGCCTTGCGTGTGGCCGTCCCATCCGCGGCAACGTCGCGTTCCTCGGCGGTCCCTTGCAGTACCTTTCTGAGCTGCGCGAGCGCTTCTACATCACGCTCGAGCTTGATGAGGCACATCGCATCGTGCCCCAGAACGCGCACCTGTTCGTGGCGAGCGGTGCCGCGATGGCGCACGAGTCGAACAAGCTCTCCACGTTCCCGCAGCTCATTGAGGCGATTGACGCGCTCGGCGACACGCAGGGCTCCGAGGTTGCCCGCCTCGAGCCGCTCTTCGCCACGCCCGAGGACTACCAGGAGTTCAAGACCCGCCACGACCGGGAAGTCGTGCCGCGCGGCGAGCTCGAGGGCTACGAGGGTCGCGTGTTCATCGGCCTGGACGCCGGTTCCACCACCATGAAAGCCGCAATGGTGGGCGAGGATGGCCAGCTCCTCTACACCTGGTATGGCAACAACAACGGTGACATCTTGGGCACGGCCAAGACCATCATGGCCGATTTCTACGCGCACATTCCCGCGGGCTGCACCATCGGCCATGTGACCACCACGGGTTACGGTGAGGCGCTCCTCATCGAGGCGCTCAAGGCCGACTCGGGCGAGATCGAGACCGTTGCTCACCTGCGCGGTGCGAAGGCCTTCCTGCCGGGCGTGCAGTTCATCTTGGACATCGGTGGTCAGGACATGAAGTGCCTGCGCGTGGCGGACGGCGTCATCGAGCACATCATGCTCAACGAAGCCTGCTCCTCGGGCTGCGGTTCCTTCATCGAGAGCTTCGCCGTGTCCATGGATATGGGTGTCGAGCAATTCGCTCGCGAAGCCATCGGCGCCCTGCAGCCCGTCGACCTGGGCAGCCGCTGCACCGTGTTCATGAACTCCCGCGTGAAGCAGGCGCAGAAGGAAGGCGCCACGGTAGGCGATATCGCCGCCGGCCTCTCGTACTCCGTTATCAAGAACGCGCTCTTCAAGGTTATCAAGCTGCGCGACTCCAAGGAGATCGGCGACCAGGTGATCGTCCAGGGCGGTACCTTCATGAGCGACGCCACCTTGCGCGCTTTCGAGCTCCTTACCGGCGTGAACGCTGTGCGCCCGGACATCGCCGGCTGCATGGGCGCCTATGGTGCGGCCCTGCTCGCGCGCGACCGTGCCGGCGCCGAGGGCACCTCGACCATCCTTTCCGCCGAAGAGATCGCCGCCCTTACCGTGACCCAGCGTCATGCACGCTGCGGTCGTTGCTCCAACAACTGCCAGCTCACCATCAACGACTTCGGTGGCGGCCGTCGTTTCATTACCGGCAACCGCTGCGAGAAGGGCGCGGGCAACCACGCCAAGAAGCAGGAGGTGCCGAACCTCTTCACCCGCAAGAACGAGCTCTTGTTCAACCGCCCCGTGCTCGCGGAGGAGGACGCGCCGCGCGGCACCGTCGGCATCCCGCGCGCGCTCAACATGTACGAGAACTACCCGTTCTGGCACGCGTTCTTCACCAAGCTCGGCTTCCGCGTGGTGCTCTCGGACAACTCGAGCAAGAAGACCTACGAGGCGGGCATCGAGTCCATGCCGAGCGAGAGCGTGTGCTACCCGGCCAAGCTCAGCCACGGGCACGTGATGAACCTCATCGACAAGGACGTCGACTTCATCTGGATGCCGTGCATCCGCTGGGAGCGCAAGGAGGACCCGGCGGCGGGCAACTGCTACAACTGCCCCATCGTCATGAGCTACCCCACGGCGCTCGGCCTGAACATCGACGAGATCGAGAGCAAGCACGTCGAGTTCATGTACCCGTTCGTGCCGTACCACGACAAGGTGGAGCTCAAGCGCCGCCTGTACGAGCTTATCGCCGTCGAGCGCGTGGCCGACGCCGAGGCCGGCCGCGGCCGCGTGCGCGGGCCCAAGATCACGCGCTCCGAGATCGACGTCGCCGTGAACGCGGCCTACGAGGAGGACGCGCGCTTCCACGAGCAGATCCAGACCATGGGCGAGGAGGCCCTCCACTGGATCGAGGAGCACGGTGGCCACGGCATCGTGCTCGCCGGCCGTCCCTACCACAACGACCCGGAGATCAACCACGCCCTGCCCGAGCTCATCACGAGCTTCGGCTTCGCGGTGCTCACGGAGGACTCGGTAGCGCACCTCGTGAAGCCCGACCGCCCCATCCGCGTCGTGGACCAGTGGATGTTCCACAGCCGCCTCTACCGCGCGGCGAAGCTCGTGACGCTCCGCAACGACCTCGACCTCATCCAGCTGAACTCCTTCGGCTGCGGCCTGGACGCGCTCACCACCGACCAGGTGCAGGAGATCCTCGAGGGCTCCGGCAAGATCTACACCGTGCTCAAGATCGACGAGGTGTCGAACCTGGGAGCGGCGCGCATCCGCGTGCGCTCGCTCATGGCCGCGCTCAAGGACCAGGAGGCCGAGCGCGCCGCCGAGGCCGCGGCCGCCGGCGAGGCGTACGAGCAGGGCGACGCCGCTCCCGTGGCGCCGAGCGCGGACGCGCCCGCCTTCGCCACGCATAAGTACGCGCTCGCGGCGCAGCGCCGGGCTGCCAGCGCGGCCTTCCCCAAGGTGCAGTTCACCGAGGAGATGCGCGACGCGGGCTACACCATCCTGTGCCCGCAGATGGCGCCCATCCACTTCGATCTGGTCAAGGAGGTCATGAAGGCGGCGGGCTACAACTTCGTGCTGCTGCCCTCCACCGACCGCGGCGCCGTCGAGGCCGGCCTGCGCTACGTGAACAACGACATCTGCTACCCGTCGATCCTCGTGACCGGCCAGATCATGGAGGCCATCGAGAGCGGCAAGTACGACCTCAACCGCACGGCCGTCATCATCTCGCAGACGGGCGGCGGCTGCCGCGCCACGAACTACATCGCGCTCATCCGCAAGGCGCTGCGCGAGAGCGGCAACCCCCAGGTGCCCGTCATCAGCCTCTCGGCCGTGAAGCTCGACGAGCAGAACCCCGGCTTCAAGCTCACCGTCCCGCTGCTCAAGGCCGCCGTGTACTGCGTGCTCTTCGGCGACGTCATGATGCAGATGCTCTACCGCACGCGTCCCTACGAGGCCGTCCCCGGCTCGGCGAACGCGCTCTTCGAGGAGTACATGGAGCGTGCCCGCGCACTCGCGCCCAACTTCACGCGCCGCTTGTTCACGAAGCTCTCGCGCGAGGCCATCAACGCGTTCGACACGCTGCCGCTCGAGGGCGAGGGCACGAAGCCGCGCGTGGGCGTGGTGGGCGAGATCCTCGTGAAGTTCCACCCCACGGCGAACAACCACGTGGTCGACGTCATCGAGGCCGAGGGCTGCGAGGCCGTGGTGCCGGGCCTTCTGGACTTCTTCCTTTACTCCATGAGCAACGCCAAGGTGCAAAAGGACGAGCTCGGCAGCTCGGCGGCGTCGCGCGGCGCGATGGACGCGGTGATCGGGCTCGTGGACTGGATGCGCAAGCCGGTGGACGAGCTCCTGGAGAAGAGCGCGCGCTTCGAGCGGCCCGAGCCCATCTCGGCCATGGCCGAGAAGGCCACGCGCGTGCTGAGCCTGTGCAACAACATGGGCGAGGGGTGGCTCCTCACGGCGGAGATGCTCGACCTCATCGATCACGGCGCGCCGAACATCATCTGCACGCAGCCGTTCGCGTGCCTGCCGAACCACGTGGTGGGCAAGGCCGTGATCAAGGAGCTGCGCCGCCAGCACCCGGAGAGCAACATCGTGGCCGTGGACTACGACCCGGGCGCGTCCGAGGTGAACCAGCTCAACCGCATCAAGCTCATGATCTCGGTGGCGAAGGAGAACCTGCGCGCCGGCAAGGGCTTCGTGATGGAGAGTGTGAAGCCGCTCGCGATGGATATGGACGACAGCAAGTTCCGCCCGTTCCACGGCGATGACGCGGCGAGCGCGGGCAGCGGTTCCTGCTCGGCCTGCGGCGCGGTGAGCGATGATGCCGTAGCGGCCGTCGCCGAGCGCCTCGGCCACAATGTAAAATAACCCCAGGGGTTATTTTACATTCGCGCGCCAGATGAGCGCGAGGCCGCGCAGCGTGAGCGTGTCGTCGACCGTGACGTCGTGGTGCAGGAGCGCCGCGAGGCTCGAGGCGCCGTCGCCGGTGAGTGCGATCGGCGCCTCATAGCCCAGCTCGGAGAAGATGGCGTCGATGAGCCCGTCGATGCGCACGGCCTCGCCGAGCACCACGCCGGACTGCATGGCGGCGCGCGTGCTGCGCCCGATGACGCGTCTCGGCGCGCGCAGCTCGATGACGGGCAGCCGTGCGGCAGCCTGCTCGAGCGCGCGGGCGCCGAGCGCCACGCCCGGGGCGATGATGCCGCCCGCGAACGCGCCCTGCTCGTCTATGACTTCGAAGTTCGTCGTGGTTCCGAGGTCGATGGCCACGACGGGCGCGCCGTACGTAGCCCGCGCCGCCACCGCGTCGGCGATGCGGTCCGGCCCCACTTCGGCGGGGTCGTCGTAGCTCATGCGGATGCCGGTCTTGATGCCCGGTCCCACGACGAGCACGCGCACGTCGCAGGCGGTTCCGAGCGCGGCGCGCCATGCGCTGGTGAGCGTGGGCACCACGCAGGAGAGCACAACGCCGTCGGGCTCGACGCGCGGCATGAGGGAGCGCGCCTGATTGAGCTGGATGCGCGCCTCGTCGGCCGTGATGCGCTCGCGCGTCGTGAGCGCGCAGGATCCGAGGAGTTCGACGGTGCCGGCTTGGGTCCCCGTGCCCTCGACCGAGAACAGGCCGATATGCGTCATGGTGTTGCCGACGTCGACGGTGAGAACGTGGGACATGGGGGCTCCTTCGCATCGTGTGATGGGGACACTGTACCACGGTCGTTCTGGGTGGCTGGCTGCGCGATGGGGGGCGTCAGGGGAGCGGATGGGGGTGCCAACCGTTCGCGATGGCGCCTTCGGCCGTGCTTCGAGGGGAATTTCACGGCGATCATCGAAAAATGGTGGTGTAGTTCAGATATGCACGATTGCGCGGCGCGATGGCGGGCTACGCGGCCGCATTTCGCATGCCTTCGGCACGTCACATGCTCATTTTCCCAGGATTTCCTCGTCCGATAGGGTTCGAGGGGACGCAGACGGACGCGCAGGGCGTGCCCCCATCGTGCATATCTGAATTTCATCACCACATTTTCGGTTCCGCGCGTGAAAAACGAGGCGGCGCGCGTTTCGTTGGACGTTCGAAGCATGTGCGCGGCTCTGCTGCACCGCCGCCGGAGCACGTTTCATGCATCGTGCATATCTGAACTAACGTGCTAGAAAACGCGTCAGCTTGAGAAAAACGCCTTCGCAGGGCATGCCGCGGGCTATAATCGACCGCATCCGGTCCGTAACCCGACTCCCCGCCGAGGGGGAGCGGATATACGAAGGGACGCATATGAGCGAAACGGGTACCCGCGCGGGGCTGCGCGGGCAGCTGAGCGCTGCCGGCATCGTTATCGGCTGCGTCGGCTGCGTCATCATCACGGCGTCGTCGGTTTACACCGCCCTCAAGATGGGCGCGCTGCCGTGGCCGACCATCTTCACATCCATCACCGCGCTCGTGCTGCTGCGCGCGATGGGGCGAACAAGCCTGAATGAAGCGAATATCACGCAGGTCATCATGTCCGCGGGCTCCATGGTGGCGGGGGGCATCGCGTTCACGGTGCCGGGCATCTGGATCTTGGGGCTCGGCGTGGAGGTGAGCTGGTGGGAGCTGCTCGCGGTGGCGCTTGTGGGCACGCTGCTGGGGCTCGTGTGCACGGCGCTCATACGCAGGCGCTTCGTGGAGGAGAGCGACCTGGAGTACCCCATCGGCACCGCTGCCGCCGAGACCCTGCTCGCGAGCACGGCGGGCGGCTCCACCGGTCGCAAGCTGTTCGGTTCCATGGCGTTCGCGGGCGCGTGGTGCGTGGCGCGCGACGTGCTCGGGTGGATTCCGGCGTTGGTGGCCACGCTGCCGATCCCCGGCGTGAGCTTCGGCATCCAGGCGTCGCCCATGCGCCTCTCCGTGGGGTTCCTCGTGGGCGGCCGCTCCGTTGCCTGGTGGATGGCGGGCGCGGTGCTCGCGGCGTTCGGGATCACCGTGGGCGGAACCGCGCTGGGGCTGTGGGACGTCGCGACGGCGCAGGGCATCGTGAGTAGCCTGGGCATGGGGCTCATGATGGGTTCCGGCCTCGGTGTGGTGGCGAAGGACATCGTTTGGCCGCTTGTGCGCGGCGCGCGGGATCGCGGCGGTCGCGCGGGCGACGCGGCGGAGGGCGCAACCGGGCGTGCGGCGGCGGACGCAACCAGGTGCACGGGCATGCTCGCCGGCGCCCTGCGGCACCTCTCGCGCCTCGATGCGGGCGCGCTCGCGTGTTTCGTCGCCGCAGCTGCGCTCATCTGCTGCATGGGGCTCGGGCTCTCGCCCCTTGTCTCCGTGGCGATCGTTGCGCTCTCGTTCGTGACGGCCATCATGAGCGCGCAGTCCGTGGGCCAGTCCGGCATCGACCCCATGGAGATCTTCGGCCTCATCGTGCTGCTGTTCGTAGCGGCATTCTCGCGAACCACCCAGGTGCAGCTCTTCTTCGTCGCGGGCATTATCGCCGTGGCGTGCGGCCTCGCGGGCGACGTGATGAGCGATTTCAAGACCGGGCAGATCATCGGGACCGACCCGCGCACGCTGTGGATCGGCCAGGCCATCGGCGCGCTCCTGGGCGCCGTGGTGGCGGTCGCGGTGATGCTCGCCATCGTGGCGGCGTACGGCACGGACGCGTTCGGCGCCGATGCGGAGTTCATCGCGGCGCAGGCGAACGTCGTGGCCACGATGGTCGCCGGTATCCCGAGCGTGCCCGCGTTCGTGATCGGCTTGGTGGGAGGGACGCTCCTGTACTGCGCGGGGATTCCCGCCATGATGCTCGGCCTGGGCGTGTACCTGCCGTTTTACATGTCGCTCACCACCGCGGTGGGAGCGCTCGTCCGCGTGGCGTTCGACCGCGTGCGCGCGGCGCGGGCGCAGCGCGCGGGTGCCGCGGCGGCGAAGGAGCTCGACGAGACCGGCGCGGTCGTGGCTTCCGGCGTGCTCGGCGGCGAGTCCATCGTCGGCGTCATCATCGCGTTCGCGAGCGTGGCGAGCGGGCTCGCAGGGTAGGTGTGCGCGCGGGCGCGCTCGGGCGTACCAATGTAAAAATACCCCTGGGGTTATTTTACATGTGGACGTTTCATCGGATGCGCCATCGCGTGGTACCCTAACGCGGTTGCTCCTGTTGCTGCACGGGGGCGTCGGTCTGGCTTGATTCCGTTCTGGTGGTCTTTCCAAGGGGGGAGGATCGACCGGGGGGGGGGTTATGTCAAAAGGGTATTCCGCCCGGGAGCTCCTGCTTCCCGGCGTGCTTGCGGCGTTCTGCGCGCTCGGGGTCTTCACCGACCTCGCGGGCGCGTCATCCTTGGAGATTCGCAACCTGTTCGGTGACGTCCACGGCGCGGCGCGCGTCGTCGCGGAGGTGCTGTGCTCGCTGCCCTCCCGTGACGAGGCGCTCGTCACCGTGCTCTTCGCTGCCCTGCTGTTCATGCCGCTGCGCGCGGTGCATGGCGCGCGCGATGCTGCCGCGCGGCGTGCCGGCGGGCGCGCGGCGTGGGTCGTGGCAGCGCTCTTCGCGGCTGCCATGCTCTTCGGCCGGAGTTTCGACGAAGTGGGTTCGAGTGCCTACGTCACCGGCGGCGTCGCGGAGGCGCTTCGGTCGGCCATCTTCTTCCTGGGCTGGCTCGTGCTGGCGCATGCCGGGATCTGCCTGCTGTTTTCCTGGCTCGATCGCGTGCGGGGGAGCGTCGCTGCCGCCCGGGGGAGCGTTGCGCCCGCACGGGGGAGCGTTGCGCCCGCAGCGGACGCGCAGTCCACGCCGGCCCCGTCCTCCCGCCGCGGCATATGCGCCCGCATCCTCGCCGCCCTCGACCGGCACCCCTTCGCCGTTCCCGTGGCCGTGCTCGCCGCGGCCTGGCTACCGGTGCTCATCGGGTACGCGCCCGCGCTCTTCATGTGGGACACGAACACCCAGATCCTCCAATGGTTCGGCCTGCCCAACCATATCAGCGAATCGGTCGCGCTCATCGACCCCGCCGTCCTCCTCACCCAGCACCATCCGCCGCTGCACACCGCGATGGTCGGCCTCTGCGTGCAGGCGGGGATGGCGCTCTTCGGCAACGAGAACGCAGGCATCTTCCTCTACGCCCTGCTCCAATGGGCGCTCGACATCGCCGCCATCGCGTGGGCGCTCCGCCTGCTCGCGCTCATGGGCGTCCGCTCGCGCGTGCGCCTTGTCGTGCTCGCGTTCATCGCGCTCGTCCCGGCGTTCTCGAACTACAGCGTGATCGTGACGAAGGACGTGTCCTTCGCGGCCGTCCTACTCGTGTTCGCGATGGAGCTCGCGTACCTCGTGTGGCGCGCGCGGGCGTGTGCCGGCCGGTCGGACGGGCAGCAAGGGGAGCCGGCAGGGGAGATGCCCGCGCCCGCAAGCTCGCCTGCGCGAGCCGCCGCATCGTGCCCGCCGCCCTTCGCGCTCCCGCCCCACCACGTCACGCTGCTTCTGCTCTCCGCCCTCGGCACGGCGCTGCTGCGGAGCGGCATGCTCGTGACGGTCGCCCTCGCGTGCCTGGTGGCACTGGTGCTGGTGCGGAGGCAGCCGGGTGCGCGGCGCTACCCGGCGGTCGCCCTCATGGTCGCGGTGCTCGTGTCGCTCGCGCTCTCGAACGTGGTCTACCCGGCGCTCGGCATCTCGCCCTCGAGCAAGCGCGAGGTGCTCTCGATCCCCTTCCAGCAGGTCGCCCGCTTCATGCGCGACCACCCCGGAAGCGTCTCGGCCGAGGAGTTCCGCACGGTCGACGCGGTGCTCGACGCGAACGAGCTCGCCGCCATCTACACCCCCTCGAAGTCCGATCCCGTGAAGGCGACCTTCCGCGAGGATGCGACGCCGGAGGACCTCGCTCGGTTCATGCGGCTCTGGGCACAGTGGTTCGCCGAGGAGCCCGGCTGCTTCCTCGAGGCGCTCGCCGAGAACTACTACGGGTACTTCTACGCGGGGAGGGCGATGGGCTGGATCTACACGCCCGCTTCCAGCGCGGAGGTGATGGCGAGCACCAAGATCGACTGGTTCAGCTCGGGCATCGCACCCTACTTCGATTTCGCCCCCGCGGCGAACCCCGTCTCGCGCGTCCTGAGCGGCGCGTGCGAAGGGTATCGCCTGCTCTTCCAGAGCATCCCCTTCACCACGCTCACCATGCAGGCGGCGCTCTACGACTGGGTGCTCGCGCTCGCGACGGCCTACGCCGCGACGCGCCGGGTGCGCCCGCTCGCCCCGGTGCTCGCCGCCGCGTGGGTGGTGCTCGCGGTGGCGCTCGTGGGGCCGTGCAACGCGACGACCTATTTCCGCTACGCGTATCCGGTGGCGCTTCTGGTGCCGTTCATGTGCGCGCTGCTGTTCACCCGAAGCAACAAGGAGGCCATCGATGCCTGAATGTGCTGCCAACCCCGCCGCGGCCGCCGGGGGCTCCGCTGCCTGCCCGCGCGTCGCGGTGCTCATACCCTGCTATAACGAGGCCGTCACCATCGGGAAGGTCGTGGACGATTTCCGCCGCGTGCTGCCCGATGCCGCGATCTGGGTCTACGACAACAACTCCACGGACGACACCGCGCGCATCGCCCGCGAGCACGGCGCGCTCGTGCGCTTCGAGCCGCGTCAGGGCAAGGGCGTGACGGTGCGCCAGATGCTGCGCGACATCGACGCGGACTGCTACCTGCTCGTGGACGGCGACGACACGTACCCCGCCGAGGCCGCGCCCGCGCTCATCGAGCCCGTGCTCGCCAGCGAAGCGGACATGACCGTGGGCGACCGCCTCTCGAACGGCAGCTACGCGCACGAGAACGACCGCGCCTTCCACGGCTTCGGCAACGACCTGGTGCGCTGGCTCATCCGCCTCATCTACGGCTACGGGTTCCACGACGTCATGAGCGGCTACCGCGCGTTCAGTCGGGTGTTCGCCCGCAGCTTCCCCGTGGTATCGCGCGGTTTCCAGCTCGAATGCGAGATCTCGATCCATGCGGTCGACATGGACTGGCGCATCCGCGAGGTGCCCATCACCTACCGCGACCGCCCCGCGGGCTCGACGTCGAAGCTCTCGACGGTCTCGGACGGCCTGCGCGTGCTCATGGCCATCGGCGCGCTGTTCAAGGACTGCCATCCGTTCAAGTTTTTCTCGCTCGCGGCGCTCGTGTTCATCGTGCTCGGCATCGCCGTGGGCGTGCCGGTGGTGGCCGAGTTCGCCGCCACGGGGTTCGTCTCGAAGCTGCCGTCGGCCGTGCTCGCCACGGGGCTCGTCTTCTGCGGCGCGCTTTCGTTCTGCACAGGCTGCATCCTGGACACGGTGGCGAAGAACCGGCGCAAGCAGTGGGAGCTCGAGGTCTACCGCATCGAGGACGAGAGCCGGCACGACCGCTGACCGGGTGCGGCGCGGGCGAGCAGGGGGTGCGCGGCGGCGTGCGAGGGGGCATTTCGCCGTCGGAGGCGCGTGCCGGGAAGTTCGAGCCTCGATACTGTGTGGGATTTTGAAACAGGCGAGTAGACAAGGCGTTTGCCTCTCGAAATCCTGCGCTTTTGCTGCCGCTCGGGCGCCGCTACTCGAGGCGTCGCGATTCCCACACAGTATCGAGGCTCGAACCCCCGCGCCACGCGCCTCCAGCCCGGTTTTCCCGTGCGCAGCGGCAGCGTACGGCCGTCCGACCCCAGCCCGCGCCGTGCGGCCGCCACATCGCTCGTGCTTGGAGCGGAAAATGCGGGTATACTTCGTGCAGTCAACGCAACGAATGCGAGCCCGCCGCGCGCCGTGCGGGCGTGAAGGGAATCCTCATGGCAGTGAATGAAGACCTCTTGAAGCAGGTGCTCGAGCAGATCCGCCCGAACCTGCAGGCCGATGGCGGCGACATGGAGTACGTGGGCGTCGACGACGACGGCGTCGTCTCGCTCGAGCTGCTCGGCCACTGCGCCGGCTGCCCCATGAGCCAGCTCACCCTCTCCATGGGCATCGAGCGCATCCTGAAGGAGCACGTCCCTGGCGTGACGCGCGTCGTGGCGGTGAACGAGCTGGGCGGCGACGGCATGTCCGACCTGTTCGACGAGTACACCCCGTTCTAACGGCCCGTCTGCTAGCGAGACCCTATGCTCACGGAACTCTATCAAAGCCTCGACCCCGTCGCGCTCTCGGTGGGCCCCATCACCATCTATTGGTACGGTATCGCCTACGTGGTTGGCGCGCTCATCTGCGGCGTCATGATGTGGCGCACGCAGCGGCGCTGGGGGCTCAACATCTCCCAGGACGACCTCATGATGGTCGTGTTCGGCGCGGTGATCGGCCTCGTGGTGGGCGCGCGCCTGTTCTACGTCGTCTTTTATGGCGACGGGTACTACTGGGCGCACCCGCTCGAGATCTTCATGACGAACCACGGCGGCATGAGCTTCCACGGCGGGCTCGTGGGCGGGCTGCTCGGCGGCTACATCGTGTGCCGCATCTACAAGCTCTCCGCGTGGACGATGGCAGACCTCGCGATCATCGGGGTGCCCATCGCGCTCTGCCTGGGGCGCTGCGCGAACTTCGTGAACGGCGAGCTGTGGGGCAAGCCGACCGACCTGCCCTGGGGCGTGGTCTTCGGCGGCGCGGCGGGCGACATGCCGCGGCACCCCTCGCAGCTCTACGAGGCCTTCCTCGAGGGCGTCGTGCTCTTCGCAGTGCTCTACGTGCTGAGCCGCCGCAAGCCGCCGCTGTCGCAGGGCGCCTACCTGGGCGTCTTCGTGCTCGGGTACGGCATCGTGCGCTTCCTCGTGGAGTTCGTGCGCGTGCCGGACGCGCAGCTGGGCTACATTTTCGGCGGTGTCATCACCATGGGCCAGCTGCTGTCGCTACCGCTCATCTTCATCGGCGCGGGGCTCATCGCCTACGCCCTGCATGCCAAGCGCCCGCAGCGCGACTACGTGCGCTAGGTAAAATCATGTAAAAATACCCCAGCGACTTTTTTACATGCCATGCCGAAAAAAGCTATTGAGCTGGAGGGCTGTCAAAGCATGTAAAAAAGTCGCTGGGGTATTTTTACATGGGGTAATTTTGCATGCGCGCGGCGCTGTCCGTAGTTCTCGTGTAAGACGGCCGACTGGTATGGCGCGAGCGTACCATGGTCATGGAACGACACCCGGTTTCTTCCGCAAAGGAGCGACGATGAAATACTTCGGCACCGACGGCTTCCGCGGTGAGGCGAACGTCGGCCTCACGGTCGACCACGCGTTCAAGATCGGCAAGTTCGTGGGCTGGTACTACGGCCTGCGCCAGGGTCGCAAGGCCAAGGCGGTCATCGGCAAGGACACGCGGCGCTCGAGCTACATGTACGAGAACGCCCTGGTCGCCGGCCTCGTGTCGAGCGGCGCGGACGCGTACGTGCTGCGCGTGACTACCACACCGTCGGTGAGCTACGTGGTGCGCCACGGCGATTTCGACTGCGGCATCATGATCACCGCGAGCCACAACCCCTACTGCGACAACGGCATCAAGCTCATCGACTCGGGTGGCTACAAGATGAACCCGGAGGTGCTCCAGAAGGTCGAGGACTACATCGACGGCAAGATCGACGTGCCGCTCGCCACGGGCGAGCACATCGGCCGCGCGGTGGACTACGTTGAGGGGCGCAACCGCTACATCGCCTCGCTCATCGGCTCCGCGAAGTTCTCGCTCAAGGGCTACCGCATCGCGCTCGACTGCGCGAACGGCGCCTCCACGCCCGTCGCGCCCGGCGTGTTCAACGCGCTCGGCGCCGAGGCGCACGTGATCTCGGACGAGCCGGACGGCTTCAACATCAACAAGGGCTGCGGCTCCACGCACATCGAGCGCCTGCAGGCGTACGTGCGCGAGGAGGGGCTCGACGTGGGCTTCGCCTTCGACGGCGACGCGGACCGCTGCATCGCGGTGGACGAGTACGGCAACGTGTGCGACGGCGACACCATCATGTACGTGTGCGGCGCGCACCTGGCCCGCCAGGGCAAGCTCGCCGGCAACACCGTCGTCGCGACCGTCATGAGCAACCTCGGCCTGTTCAAGGCCCTCGACAAGCTGGGCATCTCCTACGAGAAGACCGATGTGGGTGACAAGTACGTGAGCGCGTGCATGACCGAGCACGGCTACTCGCTCGGCGGCGAGCAAAGCGGCCACATCATCTTCTCCGAGTACAGCGCCACGGGCGACGGCGTGAACACGAGCCTGCGCATCATGCAGACCATGATCGAGACGGGCAAGACCCTCGCCGAGCTGGCCGAGCCGCTCACCATCTACCCGCAGCTGCTCAAGAACGTGCGCGTCGAGGACAAGCACGCCGTCATGGAGAACGAGGCCGTGAAGGCCGCGGCGGAAAGCGTCGAGGCGGCGCTCGAGGGCGACGGCCGCGCGCTCATCCGCGCGAGCGGTACCGAGCCGCTCGTGCGCGTGATGGTCGAGGCGCCCACCATGGAGCAGTGCGAGCACTACGTGGACGAGGTCGTGCGCGTCATCGAGTCCCTGTAGCGGCGGCGACCGGGCAGGCTGGTTTCATAGCTCGCGCGGCGGAGGGCGACGTTCGCGGCCGCGGGCGGTATGCTGTAGGTGCTGTCGTTCAAGGGAGGGGCCATGTCAGATACCAAGCCCACGATGCTCACCTATATCGAGCAGACGCCGGAGCAGCTCAAGCGCAACGTCGAGCGCGCCGAGGAGCTGACGGGTGCGCTCGTCGACCTGTACGCCCTAAAGCCGCGCCACGCCATCTGGATCGTGGCGTGCGGCTCGAGCTTCAACGGTGCCCTTTGCGCGCGCTACTTCATGATGAAGTACCTCAAGCGCGAGGTGAAGATCGTGCCGTCCGCCACGTTCATCTTCGGCGAGCACGACCTGCGCGAGGACGACTTCGTGTTCGTGATCTCGCAGAGCGGCTGTTCCACGAACTCGATCCAGGCGCTCGACCTGCTCCGCGAGCTCGGCATCACGGCGATCGGCCTCACGGGCAACGTCGAGTCCGACTTCAAAGACCACGCCGACCTCGTGGTCGATTACGGCGTGGGCGAGGAGACGGTCGGCTACGTCACGAAGGGCGTGGCCACGCTCGCGCAGTTCCTGATGCTCTTCGCCATCGAGGTCGGCGTGCGCACCGGCACCGTCACGCCCGAGCAGCGCACCGCGCTCCTGGACGAGATGGCGGACGCGCCGCGCCGTCACGAGGCCGTCCAGCAGGCAACCTGGGACCTCTACCGCCGCCACATCGCGGACTTTACCTCGATGAGCGTGGTGAACCACGTCGGCTTCCTCCAGGCCTACGGCATCGCCAGTGAGGGCGCGCTCAAGTTCGGCGAGACGATCCAGATCCCGAGCTTCGCGTACGAGGGCGAGGAGTGGATCCACGGCCCGAACCTGCAGCTCACGCCCAGCTACACGGTGGTGTGCGTCGACGACTTCGGCCCCGGCTCCGAGCGCGCCGTCGACATCTACCTGGCCGCGCGCACGGTGACCGAC
The DNA here is from genome assembly GCF_000321165.1 of Enorma timonensis. NCBI lineage: Bacteria > Bacillati > Actinomycetota > Coriobacteriia > Coriobacteriales > Coriobacteriaceae > Enorma > Enorma timonensis. The sequence goes on along the minus strand of NZ_CAPF01000074.1, from coordinate 26,895 downwards.
CATGCGTTCATCATCTCGAACTCCGACCGCGTGGACGACGACCACGCCGTCCGCCTGCCGTTCGACATCGCCGAGCCGCTCATGATGCCGCTCTACGTGCTGCCGTTCTACCAGATCATCGCGCACCAGGCGACGACCGACCTGCATCGCTGGGAGAAGCATCCGCTGTTCGAGGAGCGCTTCCGCAAGGCGATCAGCACGAAGACGGACGCGATTGACAAGATCATGCCCAACTAGGTGAAGCCCGGCGCGGGCGAGCCGGCCCGGCGGGTTTCTATCATTTTTACGAGCTCTGTACCGGCGAGCTGCGACGGTATATCATATTGTCGTTTATGGGAACGTGGGCTGATGCGGCGGGACGCTCCGCTGCCGGCCAGAAGCACATAGAAGGGGTCTCGCATGTCCGGACATTCTAAATGGGCAACAACCAAGCATCGCAAGGGCGCGCAGGACGCGAAGCGCTCGGCGCTCTTCTCGAAGCTCAGCCGTAACATCACCGTCGCCGCCCGCCTGGGCAACGACCCGAATCCCGACAACAACGCGTCGCTCGCCGCCGCGGTCGCGAAGGCCAAGGCGCAGTCCATGCCGAAGGACAAGATCAAGAGCGCCATCGACAAGGCGTTCGGCGCCGGTGCCGACGCCGCCGTGTACGAGAACATCGTCTACGAGGGCTACGGCCCGGCGGGCGTGGCCGTGTACGTCGAGTGCCTCACCGACAACCGCAACCGCACCGCGGCCGACGTGCGCTCCGCCTTCAGCCACTCCGGCGGCAGCCTGGGCACCACCGGCTCCGTGTCCTTCCAGTTCGAGCGCAAGGGCCAGATCGTCGTGGCCAAGCAGATCGTCGACCCGAACGACAAGAAGGAGAACCTCATGGCCAACGGCGCTGCCGGCGATGAGGAGGAGTTCATGATGGCCGTGGCCGAGGCCGGCGGCGAGGACTACGAGGACGCCGGCGAGGAGTGGGTCGTGTGGACGAACCCCACCGAGCTCATGGCCGTCTCCAAGGGCCTCGAGGAGCAGGGCATCGAGGTCAAGGGCTCGGAGCTCACCATGGTTCCCACCACGCCGACGGCCGTCTCCGCCGCCGACGCCAAGAAGGTGCAGCGCCTCATCGACCGCCTCGAGGAGCTCGACGACGTGCAGGACGTGTACCACACCATGGACATGACCGACGAGGTGCTCGCCGCCCTCGAGGAGGAGTAGCGCCCGGCACAACCCGGCGTGTTGCCGAATAGTTGCTTTTGGAAGGAGCTCGCAGGTGCGGGCTCCTTTTTTCGTGCGCAGCGGGTGCGGCCGCTGTTGCCCCGCTGCTGCGGCGGAAGCATGGCGAAACCCGGGCAGGCGGGCTGGTTTTCGTTATGCCGGGCTCGGGCGGAACATATGGCGAACTCCTTAAGCCGCCCGCGCGGGGCGCCCGCGCCGCTGCATACGCCGTATAATCTTGCAGAAGCACGCGCCGGCGGCGCTGCGCGCTTGCGGCGCGCGGTGCGGAGGCGTGTGGGACGAGGCAAGGAAGGCGAGGAGGCGAGGATGCGGCTGTTCAAGAAATGCTGCGCGGTGCTCTACCTGGTCGCCGCCGTCGTGGTGGCGGGCGGGTTCGCGGCGCAGGAGTTCGGCAACCCGGGCCTCCGCCTGCGCGTGGGGCAGCTGCTCGATCATCCCGCGGGGCGCATCTCCCTCGTCATCTCGCTCGCGATCCTTGCCCTCGGCACGCTCATCGTGGTGGCTCGGGTGCTCCTCGAGCGCCGCCCGCCCGCGAGCGTCCACCCCGCCGGCAACCCGCACATCGAGGTCAGGCTCGCAGCGGTCTCGTCCGTGGCGCGCGCGGCGGTATCCGGCGAGGACGTGATGATCGAGCGCGTGCGGAGCCGCGTGGCCGGGCACGACGCATCCCAGGTGCGGATCGCGCTCGAGCTCATCGCCTTCACCGACATCGGCCTCGAGAGCCTGGGCAAGCGCATCCAGCTGCGGGTCCAGGAGGCATGCGAGCGCATGCTCGGCGTGCCCGGCGTGACCGTGCAGGTCACGTTCCTTCCCAGCACGACGACAACGGTGACCAAGGAGGTTCCCCGTGAGCAAGCATAGCGGGAGCGGATCGGCTCCGAAGTTGACCATCGAGCAAGACGACCAGCAGGCGCCCGACGCCGTCGTGGACGAGGCGGCCGCCGAGCAGTCCGCTTCGGGCGAGGCATCTGGCGGCGCGTCCACCAAGCGCGGCCGTCGCAAGAAGCGCCTGGACCACGAGGACCTCGAGGAGGCGGTCGGCTTCATCCAGGGGCTCGGCGCCGCCGCGTGGGCGTACGCGCGGAGCCATCCCTACACGGTGGGGTACGGCTTCACGGGGTTCGTGCTCGCGGTCCTCGTGCTCACCATCGGCCTGTGGAGCACCATCATCATCGCCGTCTTCGTGGTGGTGGGCGCCATGATCGGCCAGATCCGCGACGGCGACAACGGCATCGTGAACTTCTTCAGCGGGCTCATCGGCAGCCGCCGTTCCTAAGCCCACCACGCAACCCGGTAACGAAAGGGGATTGACCATGGCAAAGGCAAGCGACAAGCCCATGTCCGAGACAGTCGAGGTTGTGCAGGATGCAGCGCCGGCGGCGACCGAGGTCGCTCCGGAGACGGACGCTGTGGAGGCTGCGCAGGGCGACGCGGTTGAGCCCGTGGCTGCGCCTGCTGCGACCGACGCGCCTGCGCCCGCCGACGACGCCGACGGGGACGAGGCGTACGACGACGAGCTCGAGACCGACGACTCGCTCACCTATTCCAACGGCGTGATCGAGAAGATCGTCGCCATGGCCACGCGCGAGGTGCCGCACGTGCTGGGCATGAAGGGCAACATCGTCCACTTCTTCCAGGAGCAGCTCGGCGCGGAGAACCTCACCAAGGGCGTGACGGTCGAGGTCACCGACGACAACCGCATGATCATCAACATCTCGGTCATCATCGAGTACGGCTGCTACGCGCCGGACATCTTCGAGGACGTGAAGGAGCGCGTGACGGCGCGCCTGGACGAGATGACCGGGCTCGAGGTCGCGGGCATCAACCTGCGCATCGAGGACGTCCTGACGCGCGAGGAGTACGAGGCGAGCCGCAAAAAGCTCATCGACAACCTGAAGCACGACGACGCAGACGAAGCGTAAGCCTCGGCCGCGGGATGTAAAATAACCCCAGGGGTTTTTTAACATGATGTAAAATTACCCCGATGTAAAATAACCCCAGGGGTTTTTTAACATGACCCTTGGGGTTGTTATGTAACCTGGCTCGTCGGTCATGTTAAAAAACCCCTGGGGTTATTTTACATCCCGCGGCTCCTTGCGTTTCGGCTTGATTGCAGGCTTGCCATGCCGCGCGCACGCTGCTACGCTAAAGCACATGAATAGCGCCGTTGCACATATCGCGATGATGATGGTCATGGAGATGCCCTCGCCCGGGCACTTTGCCATGCCGCGCTTCCGTCGCGCGCATGGGGAGACCGGGCGCCTTCGTTAAGTCGTCCCCGGCGGGGGACGGCTCGCCTTCCTTCCAGACCAGAACATCGAGCGGAGCTTTCCCGTGATCGAAATCCAACATCTCACCAAGACCTTCAGCACGGCTGCCGGCCAGGCGCACGCGCTCGACGATGTGTCGCTCACCATCGAGGACGGCGACATCATGGGCATCATCGGCATGAGCGGCGCCGGCAAGTCGACGCTCGTGCGGTGCATCAACCTGCTGGAGCGCCCCACGTCGGGCAAGATCGTCGTCGACGGCCAGGACGTGACCGGCCTCACCGGCGCGGCGCTGCGCGCGTACCGCCGCCGCGTGGCCATGATCTTCCAGAACTTCGGCCTGCTCGCGCAGAAGACCGTGCTCGACAACGTGTGCTTCCCCTACAAGGCGGCATCCGGTCGCGTGACGGCCGAGAACCGCAAGCGCGCGCTCGAGCTGCTCGAGATGGTCGGTCTGGCCGAGAAGGCATCGTCGTATCCGTCCCAGCTCTCGGGCGGCCAGCAGCAGCGCGTGGCCATCGCCCGCGCGCTCGCCTGCGACCCGGAGTACATCCTGTGCGACGAGGCCACGAGCGCGCTCGACCCGGCGAGCACGAACTCGGTGCTCAAGCTGCTGCGCGACATCAACCGCACCACGGGCGTGACGATCATCGTGATCACGCACGCCATGGGCGTGGTCGAGAAGATCTGCCGCAACGTGGCCGTGCTCGAGCACGGGCGCGTCGTGGAGCAGGGGAGCGTGGCGGACGTGTTCGCCGCGCCGCAGAGCCAGGCGGCCAAGGTGCTGCTCGAAAGGGTTGATTGGGATGCCTAGCGTCGTGACCGAATTCATCGAGGAGTACGGCGAGCTGCTCGGCCAGGGCGTCGTCGACACCCTCGTCATGCTCATCGTCTCCACCGCCATCGCGTACGTGATCGGCACGGTGCTCGGCGTGGTGCTCTACCTCACCGCGCCGGGGTCGCTGCGCCCCATGCGCGCGCTCAACGCGGTGCTGGGGTGGGTGGTGAACATCGGCCGGTCGCTGCCGTTCATCATCCTGCTCATCTCGATCATGCCGTTTACCGACGCACTCGTGGGCACCACCTCGGGCGTGCGCGGCGTCATCCCGCCGCTCGTGGTCTCGACGGCGCCCTTCGTGGCGCGCATGATCGAGCAGTCGCTCGCTGAGGTTCCGCGCGCGAGCGTCGAGGCGGCCGAGGCCTGCGGCGCGAGCATCCCGCGCGTCGTCATCTCGGCGCTTTTGCCCGAGGCGCTGCCCTCCATCGTGCGCGGCGTGTCCATCACGCTCATCGCGGAGCTCGGCTATACGGCCATCGCGGGCGCGGTGGGCGCGGGCGGCCTGGGCGACATCGCCATCCGCTACGGTTATTACCGCTATGAGGATGAGGTGATGATCGTCACCGTGGTGCTGCTCATCGTGCTCGTCCAGATCATCCAGAGCGCGTGCGATTTCATCGCGCGCAAGATCGACCATCGTTCGCAGGCCGAGGCGTAAGGGCTGTGCCCGAGGCCCGCGGCTTGCCTGTCCCGTAACCAACCATCCCGCGCGGGGCCGTCCCGCCGGGAACCGAACAAACGAGGAGTTCATCATGTCTCAGGTATTCATTTCCCGTCGTTCCGTCCTTGCCGGTGCCGCCGCACTCGCGGCGACCGCCTCGCTTGCCGCATGCAGCGGCGGCTCCGATGCCGGTGAGGGTTCCGCCGCTGCCGCCACGCAGACGCTCACCGTGGGCGCGAGCCCGAGCCCGCACGCGGTGATCCTGAACGACTATGCGGTGCCGCTGCTGGCCGAACAGGGCATTGAGCTCGAGGTGAAGGAGTACACCGACTACATCCTTCCCAACAAGGACACCTCGAACGGCACGGTGGACGCGAACTACTTCCAGCACATCAACTACCTCAACAACTACAACGAGGAGAACGGCACCGACCTCGTGAACGTGGGCGAGATCCACTTCGAGCCCATGGGCGTGTTCGCGGGCAACTCGGACGACATCGATAACGTCGCCGACGGCGCCACCTTCGCCGTGCCGAACGATCCCACCAACGAGGGGCGCGCACTGCTGCTTCTGCAGAGCCTGGGGCTCATCACGCTCGCCGACGACGCCGGCATCACCGCGACGCCGAACGACATTGTGGATAACCCCAAAAACTTGCAGTTCTCCGAACAAGATGCCGCAGCGGTCGCCCGCACGCTGGGCGATGTGGACTTCGGGGTCATCAACGGCAACTACGCCATCGACGCCGGCCTCAAGCTCGAGGACGCCGTGGCGCAGGAGGACGCGAACTCCGACATCATTCAGAACGAGTACGCGAACGTCATCGTGACGACGCCCGAGCTCGAGGACGACGAGCGCATCGTCGCGCTCGTGGGTGTGCTGCAGACCGATGAGTTCAAGCAGTACCTCGCCGACACCTTCGGCGACGCCGTCCAGGCCGCCTTCTAATGGGTTGATTGGGGACGTGTTCCTTTCAACCCCTTTTTGCTAGCTGAACGCGCGCAGGAGCGCAGCGAGGCACCGATTCCCCAGGTAATCCTCGGGAATCGGCGCCTCGTTTTTTTGCATGGGTCATTTGGGGACGTGTTCCGTTCAACCCATTTTTGAGCGGAATGGGTTGAAAGGAACACGTCCCCAACCAACCCATTTTGGATCAGTACCGTCCTTGGAGGGCGTACCAGCCGTTGCGCTCGCTCACCTCGAGCGGCACGCCGAAGAGCTCGCTCATCGCGTCGCTCGTGAGCAGCTCCTCCTTGGGGCCGTCGGCAAAGACCTGCGCGTCCTTGATGAGTAGCACGCGCTCGATGGCGGGGATGATGTCTTCGGGGTAGTGCGTCACGAGCACCACGGAGCGGCCCTCGGCGGCGAGCAGGCTCATGGTGCTCCGCACGTGGTACATGCCCTCCGGGTCGAGGCCGGTGCACGGCTCGTCGAAGATGAGGACGCGCGGGTCGCTCATGAGCTCGCGCGCCACGAGCACGCGCCGCACCTGGCCGGTGGAGAGCGTCATGACGTCGCGGTCCGCGAGGTCGGCGATGCCCAGCCGCTCGAGGGCGTCGAGGGCCTGCGCACGCTGGTCGGGCGTCGCCTCCACGTGGTTCGGCAGCCCCAGCGTGCCGAAGATGCCGCCGCACACGATGTCGCTCACGGGCAGGTGCACGCGCACCTGGTCGTGCATGGTGGCCGACACGATGCCGAGCGCCTGCTTGATGTCGGTGAGGAGCGGCCGCGCCTGGCCGCGGAAGCGCACGGGCGGCTCGTCGCGGTGCAGGGGGAAGATCTCGCGCGTGAGTAGCTGGATAAACGTCGACTTGCCCGCGCCGTTGGGGCCGAGGAGCGCCACGTGCTCGCCTTCGGCCAGGTCGAACCGGTCGACGGAGAGGATCGTGCGCCCGGCGCGCACCACCTGCGCGTCGCGGAGCGAGAACAGCGGCGGGGCGGGCGTGGCGGATGAGACGGTATCGGGCATGGGGGCCTCGCTTCCACACGGATGATGCTCTGGTGTCGAACGCCATGTTACCACCCGGGGAGCGGCCGGGCTGGCGCTCCGCGCCCGAACACCGCGGTGATACCATGATGACTTATACCAGAGTATCATCGCAGTCCAGATGCCCGTACGGAAAGGATCGCCCATGCCCGACATGCTCACCCTCGACGCCTTCGAGTTGGCGTCCGAGAAGGTCAAGGAGGTCACGCAGAAGACCGAGCTCGTGGAGAGCCCGTATTTCAGCCAGGCGACGGGCAACCGGGTGTTCCTCAAACCGGAGAACATGCAGCGCACGGGCGCGTACAAGGTGCGCGGCGCGTACTTCAAGATCTCGACGCTCTCGGCCGAGGAGCTCGATCGCGGCCTCATCACCGCGAGCGCGGGAAACCACGCGCAGGGAGTGGCGTACGCGGCGAGCCGCGCGGGCGCGCGCTCCATCGTGGTCATGCCCACCACGACGCCGCTCATCAAGGTGGAGCGCACGAAGGGCTACGGCGCGGAGGTCGTGCTGCACGGCGACGTGTACGACGAGGCCTGCGACTACGCCCTCGAGCTCGCCGCGGAGCACGGCTACACCTTCGTCCATCCGTTCAACGACCCCGTGCTCGCCACGGGGCAGGGCACCATCGCGATGGAGATCGTGCAGGAGCTGCCGCTCGTGGACACGATCCTCGTCCCGGTGGGCGGCGGTGGCCTGGCCTGCGGCGTTTCGACCTTCGCGAAGCTCTACAATCCCAAGATCCGCGTGATCGGCGTGGAGCCCGCGGGCGCGCCGAGCCTCACGGCCGCGCTCGAGGCCGGGCACCCCGTGCGCCTGCCCGCGGCGAACACCATCGCCGACGGCACCGCCGTGCTCGAGGTGGGCGACCGCGTCTTCCCGTACCTGCGCGAGAACCTCGACGACGTCATCACCGTGCCGGACGAGGAGCTCATCGTGGCCTTCCTCGACATGGTGGAGAACCACAAGATGATCGTCGAGAACTCCGGGCTGCTCACGGTGGCGGCGCTCAAGCACCTGCCGGCCGAGAACCGGCGCGTGGCGGCGATCCTCTCCGGCGGCAACATGGACGTCATCACCATGAGCTCCGTGGTGCAGCACGGCCTCATCATGCGCGACCGCATCTTCACGGTGAGCGTGCTTCTGCCCGACCGCCCGGGCATGCTCGTGCGCGTGGCGCAGGTGATCGCCGAGCAGAACGGCAACGTCATCAAGCTCGAGCACAACCAGTTCGTGAGCACCAACCGCAACGCCGCCGTGGAGCTGCGCGTGACCATCGAGGCGTACGGCACCGAGCACAAGGAGCAGATCGTGGGCGCGCTCGAGGCGGCGGGGCTCTCGCCGAGCATCGTGCAGACGTCGCTCTAGGCGCAGGGCAGCGCGGGCGCGGGATGGGTATAAGCGACCCGACGACGAAGGGAGACCCATGCCGTACCTGTTCGAATATGTGGAACGCGAGCTCGCGACGTTCGACCAGAAACCGTTCGGGTCGGTCGACGCGGCGGTGCTTTCGCAGGCGTGCATGATCGACGGCGCGCGCGTGGTGCCCGAGCCGCCCACGCGCCCGGCGCTGCTCGACCGCGTGCTCGCCCGGCTTGCGCCCGACGCGCGCGGGGTGACGTTCGCCGAGCTCGCGCGGACGGAGTTCTTCGACGGCATGTTCACCGGGCTCGTGCCGGGCGACATCCAGCGGCTGCTTTTGCTGCTCGCGGCGAGTCCGCGCTACCGCAACCTGCGCATCCACGGGTACCAGGCGGTGTTCGACGAGGCCGTGCCCACGCAGTTCGCGGCGATGACGTTCAGCTGGAAGCGCGCGTTCTCGTTTGTGGGGTTCCGCGGCACGGACATCTCGGCGACCGGCTGGCGCGAGAACTTCGACATGGCCTATGAGGACGAGGTGCCGTCGCAGCGGCTTGCGCGGGAGTACCTGGAGCGCATGATGCCGCGGCTGAGCGGCGCGGTGCACGTGGGCGGCCATTCCAAGGGCGGGAACCTCGCGCTCTACGCGGCGCTCACGTGCCACGAGGACGTGCGCGAGCGTATCGAGCTCGTGTGGTGCCTCGATGCGCCGGGGTTCCGCGCGGGACGGTTCGGGACGGAGGCGTACGCGCACCTGGGCTGGCATGCGGACGCGGGCGGCGCGGGCGCGGGTGACGCTGCGGCGGCCGGAGCCGGGGTGCAGGGCGCGTGCAAGATCGAGCGGTTCGTGCCGCAGGATTCCATCGTGGGCATGCTGCTCGAGTGCCCGGTGCAGCCGCGCGTCGTGCGCAGCAGCGCGCAGGGGGCGATGCAGCACTCCCTGTTCAGCTGGGAGATAGCGGAGGATCGCGACGACTTCGTCACCGTCGAGCATCTGGGCGAAGGATCGCGGGCGCTCCATGACATCCTGATGGAATGGCTCGCCAGCATGGATCCTGAGCGCTGCGCGAAGGTGGTGGACGCGCTCTTCGCGGCGCTCGGCGCAAGCGGTGCGCGCGATGCCCGGGACGTGTTCCTCGGCGGGAAGCCGTTCCCGCAGCTCGTGAGCGATGCCATGCGGAACCTGGACGAGGGCTCGCGTGCCGTGCTCGGGGCTGCCCTCGGCGAGCTCGCCGCCATCACCGCCCGCCGCGTCGGCCGCGACCTCGCCGCCGCGGTGTTCGGCGGGTGAGCGACGGGCACGTGGCGCCCGGAATTGCCCCCGGCGAGACGTTCGGGCCTCGATACTGAGTGGGGTTTCAAATCCTCCGAGTAGACCCCTCGTTGCGTTCAGTGAATCCTGCGGTTTTGTTCGCTGAATCACCCGGCTACTCGGCGGGTCGGCAATCCCACACAGTATCGAGGCTCGAGTGTTTGGGCGAGGGTGCGGGAGCGCGCGAAGCCATCAGGCTCCATTGAACAGCATCTGAATATAGCGGCAATTGCCATATAATTTAAATGTTGACTCTCTGTCGATGGAGTAGACATGAATTTCGATTTTCTCAAAGAGGCCCCCGAACTCGAAGCGTTATTTGAGCGCTGCAATAAGGCAGAGCAGCTTGCCGTTCCATTTCCAGATATGAGCTGCGCGGCAGCTCGAACTGCGCTCGAATACATAGTGGCTCTTGTTTATAAATCCGTAGTCCGTCAAGACGCTTCATCGCAAACGCTGTTCGAAAGGGTCACTGATCCCGCTTTTGTTGAATACATCAACGATGAGACGATAATATCCGCGATTCACACGGTTAGGATAAACGGCAATTGTGGAGCGCATGGCAACGCGGTAACTCCGGCGGTTGCCTGCAAGACGTTGGAACAGCTCCAATATGTCGTTGGCGAAATATGCATGAATTTAAAGGTCATCAAGGATTATCCCGTATTTGTTTCCCCGCTGAAAAAGGCTGCTAAAACGCCAAATAAGTCTTGCGGAGGGCAAGGCGCTTCTGACATTAAACAAACATCTAGTAACGCGCCTATGCCTAAAACAGCTGCTCCGAAGCAGCCAGAACCGTCGATTACTCCAACTGAAGAGGTTGTTTCCCACTTCGCTCCAACCTTGCGTCGAACCAGGTTCAACGTTTTCCGTCGGAGAAACGAAGAAGAAAACAAGCGCTTATTTGTAGAGGCATCCCTTCGCGAGGCGCATTGGCTTATTGCTAACTCAGACAATCAAGCTTATCCTTCGACCGCCTCAATAAACATGACCTTGGGCGATGGCTCGACAATCGACTATGTCCTCTATGGCAAAGACGGTCGTCCTCTCGCCGTGATTGACTTTACGCATTCCGGTAGCAGCCCAATCGAGGGACGTGCAGCGGCGCAACACGCCGCTGAAGTGCTTAAACAGCAATACGGGTATACTCCGACCGCATACTATGTCTTCGGGTACCACATCTTCTGCCTGGATTGCTTGGGCTTCCCCGTTCGTCGCGTCTTCGGGTTCCACTCGCTCGATGAGCTCGAGCTACTTAAGCAACGCGCTGCGTCTCGCAAGCCGATCTTGCATCCCAACATCAGCGATGAAATAACCAACCGCGAGTATCAGAAAAAAGCAATCTCGGCAGTTTGCCAGGCATTTTCGAATAACCGCCGTCGTAGCCTTGTGGTTATGGCAACAGGAACTGGCAAGACGCGTGTCGCAATCTCCACGGTCGACGTTTTGATGCAGGCCGGTTGGGTCAAAAACGTTCTTTTCCTTGCCGATCGTACGAGCCTCGCCCGACAAGCCCATAAGAACTTTAATAAGCTGCTTCCTAATATCACCACATCCATATTCACTGGAACGAGCGACGGTAGGGATAAAAACGCCCGTATTATTTTTGCAACGTATCAAACTATGATTCGCCTTGTTGACGGCGACACAAGAGAGTTCGGAATCGGACGATTCGATCTGATTGTTGTCGACGAGGCGCACCGATCGCTCTTTTCAAAGTATGGAAGACTGTTCCACTACTTCGACGCGCTCATGATCGGTCTTACGGCAACGCCTCGTAGCGATCAGGATAAAAGCACCTATGATGTGTTTCAGCTTCCGAGCGGCGAGCCCGATTTCGCATATGAGCTCGAAGAGGCAATTCAAGATAAGTACCTCGTTGGTTTTGAAGTCTGCGATCGAACAACCGAAGCGCTTCGACGGGGAATCAACTATGACGACCTCTCTGATGAAGAGAAGGCGGCGGTCGAAGAGGAATTTGGAGAGGATCTCGACACGGCCCTCACGGCATCCGATGAGACAAGAAACATCGTTATCAAACCGGGTAGCAACATCATAAATGTGCGCACCATCGATCTCATGCTCGCGGACCTTATGCAAGAGGGGCTTAAGATCAATGCAAACGACACCTTAGGCAAAACCATAATCTTTGCTAAGAATCACAGAGAAGCTGAGATCATCACTAATCGTTTTCAGGCGCTCTATCCAAATCTTGGAACAGATTTCTGCAAGCTCATCGATAGCCAGGTAGAAGATGCGTTGCGACTTGTTGACGTCTTTGGCGAGCGGGGCAAGATGCCGCAAATCGCTGTGAGTGTTGATATGCTCGATACAGGAATAGACGTTCCCGATATTCTCAACCTCGTCTTTTTCAAAACGGTACGTTCTAAAATCAAATTCTTGCAAATGGTTGGCCGAGGCACGCGGTTATCAGAGGGAATCTTTGGTCCCGACGGTGATAAACAAGGGTTTCTTGCTTTTGATTATTTCGACAACTTCCGCTATTTCGGAGCGCGCGATACGTGGTCTACCGTGATGGGGAGCGGCAATGTCGGGAAGACCTCGTCGCAGAACCTTCTTCGAGATAAGCTCAGGCTAGAGATGCTTGTGCAGCTGCAAGAAAAGAAAACCCCCACTACATTTGAAGTTAAATATCGCGACGCCCTTAAACAATATTTTGAGGTGGGAGTTAGCTCGCTCAACAATGATGCGATCGAAGTTGACCGCAACATCGCTTTTGTCAACAAGTATCGGACGGAAGGGGCTTGGAATCGGCTAAATGAGGATAACGTCGCGGAGATTGAAGGCCGTATCCTGCCGCTTTTTTCCCATAGCCCAGAACCTGCCAAAGTCAAAAGTTTCGATATCCTCATGCTTACGGTAGAAGTCAAATGTGACGAGTACCTCGAAAGCGGTAAAGATCCTCGAGCTATTAAGCATGGTTTCAAGCGAGCCGGGGATGACTTTACCTGCCGTATGGAAGCGCTGCTCAAGCTCAAGAGCATCCCAGCTATTCAGAAGAAAGAGAAGCTCCTCATCGATATGATGGATGGTTCGTATCTCTTTGATTGCTACTCTCTTGAACGTGCAGAGTACGTTAGGAACGAGCTTCGAGACTTGATGCAGTACATTCCAGATCGGCAGGAGTACTACGTTGTTGATCTTCCGGATGTCCTGATCAAAGGCGAGGAGGTATACGGGCTTCAAGGAAAGACCTATGCAGACCGCTACGAAGAATACTTGAGGGATGACGATAACATCGCGCTCTCAAAACTGCGCTCGCTCGAGCCCCTTACCGAAGATGAAAAGAAAGAGCTCAAAGACACTTTCACCAAAAGGCTGGGTAGCGAAGCGGAGTATGCGGCATGGTCCAACAATGCGCCCCTCTTTGCGTTTCTAAGGAAAAAGACGGGCATATCCGACGAGGCCATTAAGGCAAAGCTGGGTCACATCCTCAATGCGCCAGAACTGAACGATGAGCAGCGCGCGTTCATGCGACAAGTTGTTGACTACGCTTGCGCCAACGGAGATGTCGAGGCTAGAACACTCTTGAACGAAAGCCCCTTCAATAACTATGATCTTAATGCGCTCTTTGGAGATAGGTTTCCCATGCTAAAAGAGTTGCTGGATTCACTTCATAAGCCGGTAGTTGGCTGATAATCATGGATGTCAAAGGCCTTCTTGAAAAACAGGGCTCCCAGCTCCTTGATATCGATTTAGATGTGCTTGAAGAAGAGCTTTGCACGGGCGAGTATGACTCCTCTTATGCTGGGGACTGCCTGGAGAGGATTTCTGATCTTAGGGCGGCGCGCAAGGCGGCTCGCGAAATGTCATCGAAGCCCTCTTCGACCATAATTCCGCAGCACGACATACCCCCTTGTAAAATAAGGCAAGCATCATCAACGGAAAGCCTTCCCGAAACGCAGCGCTCAGCATTCGCACGCAGGCTTCTGGCAGTAAGAGATGGCGGCAGCTCCGTGAAATCGCTCCGCGATCTACTGGCCATTTGTCCCTATGCCGATGAGAAGTTTATCGATGAAAACATTGATCTTTTTACGCCAGATGAACTCGACACACTCCTTAAAATAAAGCCTTTCAGCGAGGCGTTTCTAGAAAAGTACTTCACGACCCTAGATCATGAAACGCTCGCCAAAAGTCAGAAATTTTCCGAGGAGTTCTTCATCGCGCACTACGCTGATCTTGATGCTCAAACGGTTCTGCGCAAGGGAATTAACGAATGGCGTGACAGGGAGAAAAGATCCACCAAGCTTGACGTGTTTCTGCGCATCAAGGGGGTTCGGCTTTGATTTCGATTAATACCGCAAAGCGACTCGTTAAGAGAGCCCTGCTTGCCAACATAACTACAAATAAGAGCGGTCTTGCCATTACGCCGCTTATTTCGGGTAAGCACGGTATCGGCAAATCCGCCATAGTAAAAAGCATCGCTCAAGAACTAGGCGGCGTTTGTCTCACCATAGAGGGCGGAACGCTCAAAGAAGGGGAGATAACAGGGCTTCCCTATCAGTATGATGATGGCGAAGGCAATGTTGCTTTCCGCTTCCTGCCTTACTACGCAGTTGAGCGCATTCAAGAGGTCGAAAAAAGGCTTTTCGAACAGTCGCATCGCATCCCTCCTGCGGGCGATTCGAACACTCCGCTCGACGAAGCTCTTGCTGGTGATGTAAATCGATATGCCATGAATGACATTTTGCCTGAGGATAAGATACGGCTTCTATCTTCAGGTGAAATTACACCTGTTATTGTTTTTATTGATGAGATAAATCGTACGGAAAATACCGTCTATAAAGAGCTCATGAACATCCTGCTCACCAGAACGGTCAATGGCTATCGTTTTCCTTGGTGGGTGTTTTTCGTAGGTGCCATGAACCCGAGCACGCAGAACAGCATTTACGCAACTAATGAGATGGATCCTGCGCAACTCGACCGTTTTCTTAAGCTCAAGGTGACGAGCAGCGTGAGCGAATGGCTCCGCTACGGTAAACAGGAGGGTGTTTCCCCCTCCATCCTCCGCTTCATCAAAGAGCATCCCAAATGCTTATCGGAAACGTCCGCCGAACTTGAGGATGAAGAAAAGCCAACCCCGTCGCCCCGCGGCTGGGATATGGTCGACACCATCCTCTCAAGCGAGCCATTGCTCAGACCTTTCTTTACTGATGCAGAGAATTCAGAGAAGGTTGTCGCGAAGGACATGAAGACGCTCGTCGCATCGAAGCTCGGCTCCACCGTTGCCACCATGTACTTTGCAAGCCTTGTCGAAGAGGTTCCAGCTCTATCTGCGGAGCAGGTTCTTGGGATCGACAAGAAGCACCTCGATATTGCAGACAAAGTAAAGGGAATGTCTGTGGCGAAGCGCGTTCAGTCCTGTGATTCCGTCCTAACATATTTGACGGATAACATTGAGTTCCTCATGCTCAATAAATCGGGCTTTGAGAAGATGAGGTCGCGGCTTTCCACTTTTGTCGCAGCGCTTGATCCTTCAACAAAATTACTCTTTGCTCAAAAAATCGCCGCAACGACCACCTCAGATGGAAACAACCTAATTGAGTTCATCTTTGATATCTTCGAACAGGACCTCATTGAAATGCTTGACCTATCTGACGAGATTAGAGCGCAAATCGAGGCAAGCTAATATGACGAACAGCGAGGGAATCGTCGAGCTTCACCGTGAAATACGTGAAGCCGTTATCCGGTATGAAAAGACCTCCGACGAGGCGGTTTTAGCCTACATCAACGATGGATTTCGGCGTTTTGCCCAGCTTGTTACGTTGTTTCTCGTTTCGGAACGGGATACCTATTATGGATACTTCTTTATGGCTATGGTGTTTAGGCCAAACCCCAGCATGGATGCCATAGCAGGCATTCTCCTCGACGCTTATCCACCCATTTTTGAGGCGAACCCACTCCGTCTATTCAAGTTCTCGCTCAAAGAGATACTGTATGTGTTCTGCCACGAAGTTGACCATGTTGTCTTTAATCATCCAGCAGAAATGGTTCGATCTAACCCGGAAAAGCGTCCTGATCTATTTAGGCTTTTCAACTACGCTGCCGATGCGTCGGTGAACGACCAACTCAATTACGAGGCGGACCGTGGGAAAAAGTTCCTTTCACCTCCCAGGGGGATAATCACATCTCAATTCATTTCCGAGCAATTCGGCATTGCCCATGTAGCGCCGCGTCAGGACTATTTCTACTACTTCAATCTCATCAAAAATGTCACCCTTCCGGAAAAGGGGAGCGATGACGATGCGTCAGGATCTGAAAGAGGGCTTCTCATAGGTAAGCACAGCTGGGAATCTTCGAATGATGAGGACGAAGAGGCGGTCGACATGTCTGATGAGATGTTCGAATCCGCCACCAAGGCGTTTCTGAATAGCGTTAGCGAGCTTATGGGTGCCGAAACGCGAAGCATGATGCCAGCCCGCTTTACCGAGCGACTTGAACAAATCAATGCGCCGGCCAGGCTTAATTGGAAGCAGCTTCTTAAAAAATATGTCGGTACCATTTCTGCGGAGAAGACCAAAACGAAAACGCGGCTCAATCGTCGACAGCCGCTCCGTTTTGACTTATCCGGCACAAAGGAGAGTAAGACGCTCAAAATCGCTATCGCGATAGACACTTCCGCTTCAATGGATTGTGAGCAACTTCGTCAGATCTTTGCCGAAGTCTTCGCTATCGTTGCCCAACGCCGATGTGAAATCACGGTTATCGAATGCGATACAGAGGTACGAGATGTATACCGCATTACATCGCCTGATGATGCAAGTCTGGAAGTGTCGGGAAGAGGTGGCACGTGTTTTACTCCGGCGATTCGCTACATCAACGAGCACCGTTATTTTAGGGATGCCTTACTAATCTACTTTACGGATGGGTATGGCGAAAGGAGCATTCCTCGACCTCGCACCTATCGCAACCTATGGGTCATCTTAGGCGCTGCGACTCATTTATCTGTGGAACAGCCTTATGGCCTTGTACTTCCCCTGGAGGATGCATGACGGCAGGTAAGTCTCGAAACTATATCGAAAGAAAGCTGTATGTGACCGCAGCGAGAGAATGGTGTCATGAACGCGCTTCGGCCAACAAAGATGTTTCGTATGACGGATCTCAAGATGAGGGAGATCATCTGGTTCGCTGTCTTGTTCGCCCCTTGGGATGGCTGGATATTCAGGTTGGCTTTGATGGCGTGGTTGCTGCTTGCGGGGATGAAGCCTCAGCCATTGCTAACTACAGCTCTGAACGCTTTGATCAACTCGAGTTTCAGGCACGGCTCGATGCGTTTCTTGCCGGCATACTGAGTGGTAACTTCCAAAGCGTCGTTCAACATGAGCTTAGGGAAGGGTCGAGCTGCGAGGTCACGCTCGACCGCTATGAGCGAAGCGAAGTGGCCCGGAAAGCCTGCATAGCTGCCCATGGTGCTACCTGCGCTATTTGCGGCTTCGACTTTTCCCATACCTACGGGGCCGCCTTTGCTGGCATCATTCAAGTCCATCACATAGTTCCCCTACACGTCATCGGCGAAGAACATGAAGTCGATCCCGTGCGCGACCTCATCCCGGTTTGTCCAAATTGCCACGTGGCGCTTCATTCAAAACCGGGTGGCACATATCTTCCTGATGAGCTTCGGGCTCTCATGCAATAATTGGAACGCAAGGCGAAAACGAACGGAGCCCCCATGATCACTGGTGAACTCAAGACAAAGGTCGACGGTATCTGGGACATTTTCTGGTCCAATGGTGTAAGCAACCCCCTCACGGTGATCGAGCAGCTCACCTACCTTATGTTTATCAAGATCCTCGATGATAACGAGACACGCCGCGAGAGAAACGCGGAGCTTCTGGGTGAATCTGTTGCCGATCCCATCTTCGATGCCGACCACCAAAATTGTCGTTGGCACATCTTCCGCAACTACGAACCTGACGCTATGTACGAGAACATGGTTCAAAACGTGTTCCCCTTCATCAAGGACGGAATCGGCTCCAGCAAGGACACTGCCTTCGCAAAGTATATGAAGGACGCCATTCTCGTGGTGAGCAACGCGCGCACGCTTACCCGAATCGTGGACAAGCTCGAAGAGATCGACCTCTCCAACAAGGACATCATGGGTGACGTCTACGAGTACCTTCTTTCCAAGCTCGCCACCAGCGGGCAGAATGGCCAGTTCCGCACACCGCGCCACATCATCAAGATGATGGTCGAGCTCATGCAGCCCACCCCCGATGATGCTATTTGTGACCCGGCGATGGGCAGTGCCGGCTTCATTTGCATGGCAGCCCAATTCATCAAGGACAATTACGCGGCAGAGCTCATGCGCGCCGATGTCCAGGATCGCTTCCAAACGACCATGTTCACCGGGCACGACACGGATTCCACCATGATGCGCATCGGCGCCATGAACATGATGCTGCACGGCGTCGAGGCCCCCAATATCTCCCAACTAGATTCGCTCTCCGAAGACAACGAAGAGCGTGACGCCTACACGCTCATCATGGCCAACCCACCGTTCAAGGGCAGCCTCGATAAGGAAACCATTGCCAAGGACCTGCGCAATACGGTTTCAACAACCAAGACCGAGCTCCTGTTCCTCGCGCTCTTCCTTAAGAGCCTCGAGGTCGGAGGTCGCTGCGCCTCCATCGTCCCCGACGGCGTGCTCTTTGGTTCCCAGAAGGCCCACAAGGCAATCAGGAAGGAGCTCATCGAGAACAACCGTCTCGTTGCAGTGATTTCCATGCCCTCCGGCGTGTTCAAGCCCTATGCTGGCGTTTCCACCGCCATCCTTATCTTCACCCGAACCGACAACGGCGGGACGGACAACGTCTGGTTCTACGATATGCATGCGGATGGTTTTAGCCTGGACGATAAGCGCGAGCCCATCAAAGACAACGACATCCCCGACATCATCGAGCGTTTCCGCAACCTCGAGGCTGAGAAGGATCGTGCTCGTACTGAGAAGAGCTTCATGGTGCCGGTGCGGGAGATCATCGACAACGACTATGACCTCTCAATCAATAAGTACAAAGAGATTGTTTATGAGAAGATCGAGTATCCGCCCACCAGCGAGCTGATCGCGGAAATCAAAGATCTCAACGTGCAGATTGCCCAGGGCATTGCCGAGCTGGAGGCGATGCTGTGATGGCAACCACAAAAGAGATGGCAAGAAAATGGGGCTGCTCAGAAAGTACGGTAAGGAATTACTGCGCATCTGGAATAATCCCGCCAGCAGAGAAAAGCGCCTTTCCATCGAAATGGATTATTCCAGATGACTGGCCCAAGCCGCCAATGGGGCGCCATGGACTTTGCTTTCTACTGGATACGATATGCCAGCTCAACAACGGAGTGGAATATGAATCGATTAGATGGGGCTACAAGCCGAGCGACATACAAAAGGCGTATGCATATCTAATATCGGCAGCATTTATGTCGACAATCGATACGAATCATCTATCAACCGAGCTGCAGAAATCGATAATTACTCCTCGTGGTGCCGAGTTAATTGAGCGCGAAAATCGAGAAGGCAAAAGCAGCACGAAGTTCAGGGCAAATTTTAAGGTCGCTGGAGATGTCGGTGTTGCATCATTTGAAGTGGGCGGAGAGATGTTAAATGCCTGAGACTAGCAGTGCGCACACAACGCATCCAACATCAGCTTCCTCTGCAGGCCGCGTACCATTTTCTGAGGCTTTCAAGGACGTTTCTAAGGGCGTCGCTAAAATCAAAATGGGTGATTACCTTACCTCCGGCACGCATCCAATAATTGATCAGGGCAGGCAGCAAGTTGCTGGATATTCCAATAATGAAGATGGCCTCTTTAACGATGTTCCAGCAATCGTTTTCGGCGATCATACGAGATGCGTTAAGTATGTTAAAGACCCGTTCTTTGCAGGAGCGGACGGCGTGAAGATCCTTAAGCCTTGTTTGTCCAACAATGTTCGTTACTGGTATTACGCACTTAAGAGCCTGAAATTGGAGAACCTCGGATATAGCAGACATTTCAAATTGCTGAAGCAGTTCACTTTTATGCTTCCAGACAGTAATCGACAGAACTATATCTGTGGCGTGCTCGATTCTCTTGAGAACCTGTCAAGGCTTTCTCAGCGCTGTCTTGTTCGCCTTGATGATCTGGTCAAATCCCGGTTTATCGAGATGTTTGGAGACCTGTCTGTTAATGATAAAAACTGGCAGATGACGAAGCTTTCAGAGATTTGCGATGTTCGCGATGGAACCCATGCTTCTCCAAAGTATTGCAAAACTGGCTATCCGCTAATGACTTCTAAGAATTTCTCGCAGGGATTCGCTGACTTTTCTAGCGCTAGGCTTATTTCACAAGATGACTTTGAGGAAATAGATAGACGTTCGCGAGTTGATACGGGTGATATAGTTATGCCAATGATTGGCACCATTGGCCATCCCGTTATCATAAGATCCAATAGGAAATTCGCAATTAAGAACGTAGCGCTATTTAAAATGGAAAAATCACAAATTAATGCAGCATGTTTGAAGGCGCTGCTTGAATCCGATTATTTTTCTCGGGCTGTTAAGTCGGGCAACAGAGGTGCTACCCAAAAATTTATATCATTGGGAAATATAAGGGCTTTGCCTGTTCCGATTATTCCTGAGCATATTCAAGGTGCATTTGCTGAACTTGTGGCTCACGTCGACAAACTGAGGTTTGACGTCCAGCAGCAAATTGAAAAGCTTGAAACTTTAAAGGACTCTTTGATGCAGGAGTATTTCGGATGAGCATCCAGCTCCCTAAAGACACCAAGTCGCGTGTGACCGGCGCTAAAGCGAGGGCGGCCGTTCACAAGCTGTTTGATGCAGAATATTGGGAATACCACGAGGCGACCGGACAAGATGTTGGGATTGACTGCTACTTTGATCTGGTAGAAAACGACGAGGTAACACCTTATGGCATTGATTGCCAGGTAAAAGGTCGAACCAATCCCATGCTTGTAGAAAATGGAACAAGCATCTCAGTCTCTTTGAAGACTGGAACTGTCGGCTATGCCATCAAGCGACCGAGGCCATTCTTGCTCCTGCTCGTTCAAATAGAGCCTGAAACTATATACTATCTTGAGCTGCATGAGTATTTCTCCACTCACGAAGGTTTGATTAAGAAGCTCAAGGGACAGACAACAATCACTCTGAGAATACCCACCGGTAACGTCATCAGAGATAATGGTCGGGAACTAATTCACCTCGCAAAGAGGCAATTTAAGTACTCAAAGGACGTTATTACAATCGTAGACTAGCGTGCTACAGCTTGCAGTTCTCGCCAAAGGAGCTCATATGTGCACGATAGATACTCTTATCATTCAGGCCATGCTGCCCCATCTGGATAATGCGCAGATGAGGCAGCTTTCTTTTGTGTTGGATAGGGTGCTGGCCGAATACGACATTCAGCCAAGAAATCCAGAAAACGAAGTCGCCCTCGGGCCATCAAATCCCGAACTTATGGAGACGTTCCTTTCCGCAAAGCGACTTGAAGGTTGTAGCGAGAACACCCTCAGGTACTACAAAGCCGTCCTCTCTCGTATGATCAGCACCACAAATAAGCACGTAACCCATATGCGTACCGAGGATTTGCGACAGCACCTCTCCGATTACGAGCTACGCTCTCGCTGCAGCAAGGGGAACATCGACAACATCCGCCGCATCCTCTCAAGCTTCTTCTCGTGGCTTGAGGATGAGGACTACATTCTCAAGAGTCCCATTCGTCGCATCAAGAAAATCCGATCGACCAGAACCGTCAAGGACACTTACTCTGACGAGTCACTCGAGAAGATGCGCGACGGGGCGAAGACGCTCAGAGACCTAGCTATTATCGACCTCCTTGCCTCAACCGGCATGCGCGTCGGTGAGTTGGTCAACCTTGATATTGCCGATGTTGATTTTGAACGCCGCGAATGTGTTGTTCTTGGCAAGGGCAATAAGGAACGACCAGTTTATTTCGATGCACGCACGAAGATTCATCTTTGGAACTATGTCAAATCTAGAACCGATAACTCTCCCGCTTTGTTCGTCTCGCTAAGCAGTCCACACCGCAGGCTGCATATCAGCGGCGTAGAAAGTCGCCTGAGGGGGCTTGGCAGGGAGCTCGGAATGGATCGAGCGCATCCACACAAGTTCAGGCGCACTCTGGCAACTCGCGCCATAGACAAGGGGATGCCTATCGAGCAGGTACAGCGATTGCTTGGGCATGCCAAGATTGACACCACGCTTATGTACGCAATGGTCGATCAAAGCAACGTCCGGTCATCACACAGGAGATATATTGCGTGATGCGAGCAGCATCACAGATTGTGAATTAGAGGAAGCGAGCCATATACGTAGGTATGCAGGTTACTTCCCCATCTTTCCTCATGTCCTTGGTGTAAACGAGATACTGCTTTCCAACTCGAGAGGAGAACTTCTTACAAAAGGCGTCAAGCGATGCATGGGTTTTATACCTTGAAGCCTTCACCTCGATGGGGCAAATCTTCTTACCGTCCGGGAGAATGAAGTCAATCTCATAGTTATGGTTCGACCTTTCCTTCGGCCAAGTATGGTAAAAGAGGCCGTATCCCTTTGCGGTCAGCTCCTGGGCGACCACATTTTCATAGACCATTCCGAGATTAACAGGCAGCTTATCAGCAAGGAGCTTCTCATACACGAGATTATCGGTAAAGTTTGCGTCTTTGAACATAAGTGTGACGAAGAGCCCGGTATCTGCCAGATAGAGCTTGAACTTCTCCAAATCGACGCTCGAAGACATGCCGACATTGGGATCATTTGCATGATACGCCATCAATACCGTTTTAGACTCCCGGAGCTCGGCCAGTTCCTCCAGGATGTCTGAGGCTTGGCGATTGGCGAGCACGCTTGATACATGAAAGCGCGACGACTTGTTCGCGAGCTGGGCGGGGATGGCGTCAAATAGCATGGAGAGGGCGCCTGAAGGATTGAGCTTGTAGAAATCCTCCTCATAGAGATTGATGATCGTTCGCTTGACGTCATCGACTGCCTGCAAATTGTTCGTATTCAGATAGGCATTGACCGCTTGTGGCATCCCGCCGACAAGCATGTAAAGCCTGAAATCACGCATCAGCTTTCTATTGAGGTCGTCACCGAGCTTGGCGCCCGTCGCAAATGCGGATTGGAGAAGCGGGATGGTCGCCTCGTCTCCGCAAGCCCAGCGGAACTCTTCGAAGTCCATCGGTTGCATCTGCACGTGTTGCTCTTCGCTCGGTATGAGAATGCCTGCGGTATTCTTTCGGATTGAAATGAGCGAACCCGTCTCGATATAGTCGTAGCGTCCGTCCTTCACGAGTGTCTTTATCGCTTGCCTGGCAAGCGGGCACAGTTGAACCTCGTCAAAGATAATGAGCGACTCGCGTTCGTGGAGTTGCTGTTGGTATCGCAGCTGGAGTTGCAGGAACAGGTAATTGAGGTCGGACACGTCATCAAAGAGACGGTGTACATCGAGCGGAGCCTCCGCGAAATCGATGAGGATGTAGCTGCGGTACTCTTTCTTGGCGAACTCTTCGACTGTGGTCGACTTGCCTACTCGGCGGGCCCCTTCAACAAGTAGGGCGGTGCTGCCGCGGGATTGCTTTTTCCATGTGAGGAGCTTGTCGTAGATTTTTCTCCTGAACACCCCGTCCTCCGAAATCCGCACTTTTTATTTCATTCATTCTACCGATTTCCGCGTATTTTATTTTTATCAGTTTAGGGAATTCCCCACATTTTGTGAGTATAGCTGAAACGGATTCATGCTGACGCAGCGCGTCAAACCTCAGTTTGTCGATCTTAACAACGAAACTTTCAAACTGCTCCCGTTCGAACTGTTCGGGGAATGCGAACGGAATCTTTCGGAGCTGAGCCTGTGTCAACTTGGGGCGTGTTGTTCCGGAGATGAAACGGTTGATATCGAGGAGCTGAAAGTACGCTTGCGTATACTGAAGTGCGTGAACTGTTTTTGGAACGAGCAGATGCGCATGGTTGTTCACCCAGGCTCTTCCAGTAATGATGTATGCAGAACTTTCACCAGCGCCATATGATCCGCAGTCTTCAGCCAGACAAACGGCAGGGCAATCGGTCAGAAACTGATCAATGCGATCGACTACGCCGTTCGCTCCGTAATATGGATATTGCATTCCAGAATGCATCAGAGCACGCTCTTTGCTGCTGAGAGGTCTCCTTAAATCGTCCCTTATATCAAAAGCATCCTCAATACGCCCCGCCGTCCGTGTTTGGTTCGGGTCCCCGAACATCTCGATAAACCGGGATTTGACCAGGTTATCAAGCATAGTAAATTGCTTGTGAGACGTACGGATGCTTTCCGATAGGACATCGAGACGTCGACTCATCTCAAGCTGATCCCCGAGGCTATAAAGCCTGACTTCCAGTTTCGAGAGAGTTTTCTTTCCGATGGCGGTGAAGGTGCTGCCCGTACCCAACCGCTCAAGCTCCGGCCTCCTCGCAATTAAGTAGTACCTGAGAAACGCTGAGTCTAGCAAGCTTCTGTCTGGGCGTATCGCTGCCACCCCGCGGCCAATGCAGCACTCTTCGGTTGAGATATTCACAGCTCCAATAGGTGCTCTAACCGAGATGAGGATGTCCCCTCTCATCGCTTTCTTCTTTGGCTTCGAGCACCACGTGGACGGAGTTGGGTGTTCTTCACCGAAGTCGGCGTTTCCCTGAAAAAACGGCAGTCCGATTCTATCGGTGTTGTACGTGTCGGACGAGGGAGACTGACCCATTATCAGCTCGCAAGCGCTGCCCAGGTCAATTGTTGTATAGGTATTCACGCCGCCACCGCCGTTCGTGGAAACCGGGATTTGATCAGATCGTTGAGAGGGAAGCGACTGAATGGGGAATCGGTCTTCGTAATATCATCGCCGACCGTGCGCAATCCGATGGAATAGTTCGTGGGAGGATTGCTTTCGCACTTCGCGCGCTGGTGACGTTCGCTGTTGGCTGTTGTGCCCAACGGCTTAAATTGTCACGTAACAACGATTTTTCGACTAGCTGCCCGATGACTACCCGTGCATCTCAAGGGTTTCGGTTTCAATGGAACCCAGTAAGGTGCCCCGCATTATTAGGCGATATCGGCGGGAACTTACATGAGACTAGCTAAATCATCTTCGTAGCGCGACGAGCTATCGGAGGCACCCATGGACGAGCATATCGAAATCGATGTCGACCAGCTGCGCGAGGCGCTCATCGACGAGACGGGGCCGGCAGCGTTCGTCGGCTCGCCGTGGGCGATGGCGGATGTCGTGGCGCTCGAGGAGGCCGACCCGGAGGAGCTCGTTCGCGAGGCCGAGCGCCGCGGCTGGGATCTGCGCCGCTTCGAGGCCTGAGTCAATAGGGACGGGTTCAAATGACTCACTGAGTCAAACGAACCCGTCCCCAATGACTCGACGCCGCACTACTGTCGCGCGCCGCAGCTGCAGTACTGGTAGTCCACGTAGGACTCGGTCTCGTAATGACCCTGGTCCTCCTGGTGCGAGCCGACCTGCACCTGGACGGTCTTCGAGACGTTCTGGTAGTTGGCGTAGTACACGCCGTTGTACAGGCCGTTCTCGTCGGCGTTCTTGATGCCGGTGCGGATGATGTCCTGCAGGTCGGCTGTGGTGAAGCCGTTCTCGAACCAGTAGGTGGGGCCGTTCGCCACATAGGTGCCGTCGCCGCTCATCGTGTAGAAGCGCGCGCCGTAGACGGTCTGCGTCTCGTAGTCGGGGACGGTGACCATGTTGGAGACCCATACCTGGCGGGTGGCGGTGTGGTTCTTCCAGCTATGGGTATGCGAAGCGGACGAGCCGGAGCCCGCGGCGGAGGAGTCGGAGCTGTTGGAGCCGGTGCCGGCAGAGCCGGACGCGCCCGCGCTCGAGGATGAGCCGGATCCGGCAGTGGAGCTGCCCGCAGCAGAGGAGTCCCGCCCGTCGGAGGCTTTCGCCGAGGAATCGCCCTTGCCGGCCCCGTCGCTGGATCTGGCATTCCCGCTCGTGGGAGCGCTGCCGTTGGCGTCGGCCTTCGCGGCATCGTCGGCAAGGTCGCCCTGCGGCGTCTCAGCCGTGCTACTGGTGCGTGCGGCTTCGGTCGGGGCGGGCAGCGTGGCAGTGCCCGCCACCGTGAGCACGACAACGAGCGCTAGTACGGCCACGATGGCTCCGCCGGCGATGAGCTGTGCGCGATGGCACCTCACCCACGAACCGAGCTCGCGCGCCGTGGCGGTGAACCAGCTCTTGAATCGATTGAACATAGAAGGTCTCCTTTCATTACCTGCGCGAGACATGCGCGTCCCGCTGCACGCGCCCTTTGCGCGTCCTGAAAGGATCCGATCGATATTCGGTTTTCCGACGGTGAGCCCTCCGTGCCGGCGGGGATGCCGGGACTTCAACCATCCGATTCCAGCATCCCCGCGTGGCGGGGTTTTAGCGCTTGCGGAAGTTCGCGGCCGCCCGGTCGACGAGCGTGGGCTTGCCGGCCTTTGCGAGTTCGTCGTTCGCGCGACGGAGCTTCTGCACCTTGCCGTCGACCCGGTGGAAGACGAAGAGTGCGAGACCTGGCATGGCCCAGCAGGAAAGCGCGACGTTGAGGTCGGCCGCGACGAGCATGTCCGGCGTTGCGGCGCCGGAGGCGAGACCCTCGACCCCGCCGCATTGCAGCAGCGCGTAGGGGATGAACAGGATGAGGTAGCAGACGAGCAGCTTGAGCGCGTAGCCGCGGTGCCGCGCGAACGTGAGCACCAGCGCGATCAGCAGCGCGGCGAGGGAGAGCAGCATCGGGGCGGCGATGAGCAGCGTCTCTGGCGTGATGCCGAACTGGTCGAACAGCTGGGGCAGGAAGGTGTACGCGCGGCCCCAGGTGAACGCCACGGCGAAGGGAAGCGCCACGAGGCACGCGATGAACGCGACCTTGGTGAGCAGGCCCAGGCCGAAGAAGAACATGAGGAAGAACAGGATGGGCGTGAAGAGGTGCACCAGATGCACCCCAGCGGCAGCGCCGACGGCTCCACCCAGGAAGGTGGCGCAGAGATCGGCGAAGAAGGATTCATCGTTCCAGTTGTTCTGCATAAAAAGCTCCTTTCATCCGGCGTCGAGACATGCGAAACGTCTCGACCATGAAAATCCTGACGATGAAAGGGCGATATACGATTCCGCGGAGCGTCCCGCGTCTGTGCGAGCACAGTGTAGCCCCATTCAATCGCGCTGTCCACACCCTTTTTCATGAGTCATTGGGGAC
>NZ_CAPF01000075.1:0-4919 GCF_000321165.1 Enorma timonensis | reverse complement strand
CGTCGGCGGGCTCGGGCAGCAGCGCGGGCTCGGCGGCGACATCGGGCGGCGACCTCCTCACCCAGGTCCGCGACTGCGGCGAGCTCGTCTTCGCCACCGAGGGCACCTGGAGCCCGTGGACCTTCCACAACGAGGCGGACGAGCTCACCGGCTACGACATCGAGGTGGCGCGTGCCATCGCGGGCGAGCTCGGCGTCGAGGCGACTTTCGCCGAGGGCCGCTGGGACAGCCTGCTCGCCGGCCTCGATGCCGAGCGCTTCGACACCATGGCCAACGGCGTGTCCGTCACGCCGGAGCGCGAGGAGCAGTACGACTTCACCGAGCCCTACGCTTACAACCGCATCGTGGTCATCACCACGGAGGACTCCGACATCGCGCGCATGGAGGACCTCGACGGCAAGCGCACGGCCAACACGCTCGGCTCGAGCTACGCGACGCTCGCCGAGAGCTTCGGCGCGACGAACTCCGGCGTGGACGATTTCAACCAGACGATCGAGCTTCTGCAGCAGGGGCGCATCGATGCGACCCTGAACGACGAGGTGGTCTTCTTCGACTACATGGACGCGCACCCGGACGCGCCGCTCAAGATCGCGGCGGAGAACAGCGAGGCGACCCCCGTCGCCTTCCCGCTGCGCAAGGGCGCGGAGACGGCGAGCCTGCGCGCGGCCATGAACGAGGCCATCGACGCCCTGCGCGCGGACGGCACGCTCGCCGCGCTCTCGAACGAGTTCTTCGGCATCGACATCTCGAGCGAGGATTGAGGGTCGGCGGCAGCCGGGGAAGCCGGTCTGGAAGGAGGAGATGCCATGAGGCACATCACGGTCACGGCGCAGGGCGAGGCGTTCCAGGCGACGCTCGACGATGCCTCCGGCCTGGCGCGGGCCGTGGGCGCGGGCTCCGTCTCGGTGGCTTGGGAGCGCGCGTAACAGACCAGCTCACAACCGATATGGATTCATATGAGAAAGGATTGCACCATGGAAAACGAGCAGCTGAACCTCACGCGGGAATGGGACAAGACGTTCCCGAAGTCCGATCTGGTGGACCACGAGAAGGTGACCTTCCATAACCGCTACGGCGTCACGCTGGCGGCGGACCTCTACCGGCCCCGCAGCGCCGAGCCGGGTGCCAGGCTCGCCGCCATCGCCGTCTCGGGCCCCTTCGGCGCCGTGAAGGAGCAGGCGAGCGGCCTCTATGCGCAGACCATGGCGGAGCGCGGCTTCCTCACCCTCGCCTTCGACCCGTCGTTCACCGGCGAGTCCGGCGGCGAGCCGCGCTACATGGCGAGCCCGGACATCAACACCGAGGACTTCCTCGCGGCGGTGGACTACCTCAGCTGCCGCGACGACGTGGACGCGTCGCGCATCGGCATCATCGGCATCTGCGGCTGGGGCGGCCTGGCGCTCAACGCCGCCGCGCTCGACCCGCGCATCAAGGCCACGGTGGCGAGCACCATGTACGATATGGCGCGCGTCGCCGCGAAGGGCTATTTCGACGAGGCCGATAGCCCCGAGGCGCGCATGGAGCAGCGCCGGGCGCTCGCCGAGCAGCGCACGCGCGACTACGCGTCCGGTACGTACGAGCGCGCGGGCGGCGTGGTCGACCCGCTGCCCGAGGACGCGCCCTGGTTCGTGCGCGACTACTACGATTACTACAAGACGCCGCGCGGCTACCACCCGCGTTCGCTCAACTCCAACGAGGGCTGGAACGTGATCGGCACCCAGAGCTTCCTCAACCAGCCCATCCTCGCCTACGCGGGCGAGATCGAGAACGCCGTCATGGTGCTCCACGGCGACGCGGCGCACTCCTGCTACATGGGCAGGGACGCGTTCGCGCTGCTCAAGGGCGAGAACAAGGAGCTCGTGCTCGTGCCGGGCGCCGTGCACACCGACCTGTACGACGGCGGCGGCAAGGACGCTATCCCCCGGGACACCATCCAGGCGTTCTTCGAGCGGTACCTGGCGTAGACGCGAGGCGGGGCGCCCGCGCGGTGTGGCGCCGACGTGAAACGGCTATCCCGCCGGACGCGCCGCCTGCTCATGCCCTGCGCCCGCGCCGCCCGTCCGCTACCCCCACAGCTCGCGGATGCGCTGCAGAAACGCGGCCGCTGCGGGCGAGAACACCTGGTAGCGCTTCCAGGCGATGAACACATCGGCGGTGAGCGCCGGCTCGAGCGGGCGGAACGCCAGGCCGCTCTCCGGCGAGGTGTCCACGATGCCCTCGAGGCTCACGACGTAGCCGATGCCGCGCCGAGCGAGCAGCGCGGCGTTGTAGAGCAGGTTGTAGGTCGCCACGACGTCCAGGTCCTCGAAATCCCGCCGGAACCAGCTGCGCATCTCGCGGCTCGACTGCTGCGAGAAGATGAGCGGGCGCCCCTCGATGTCCTCGGGGCGGATCGCGGCGCGCGCGGTGAGCGGGTCGTCCGCGCGCATGAACACGCCCCAGGTGTCGTGCGCGGGCAGGGGCAGGACCTCGTATTTGTCGAGGTCGGTGTGGCCGATGAACAGGCCGAAGTCGATGCGCCCCGAGTCGAGGCGGTCGGAGATGTCCTCGGCGTTGCCGCTGTGCAGGCTGAAGCGCACGAGCGGATAGGCCTCCTGCAGCTCGGCGATCACGTTCGCCACGAGCGACATCGCGGGCGTCTCGCCGCCGCCGATGCGCACCTCGCCCGCGAGCGCGTCGCCCGTGACGCGGAACTCGGCCTCGGTGCGGTCGGCGAGGTCGACGATCTCCTCGGCGCGCGTGCGCAGCCGCATGCCCGCCTCGGTGAGCTCGATGCGCCTCTTGCCGCGCAGGAAGAGGGTGCTGCCCAGCTCGCGCTCGAGGTCCTGCATCTGGCGCGAGAGCGAGGGCTGCGAGATGTGCAGCGCCGCGGCGGCGCCGGAGATGGTGCCCTCGCGGGCGATCATGAGGAAGCGCCGTAGCGCGGTGATCTCCATTTCGCTTCTTCCATACACGCTGCGTCTCGAAGGTGTTCCGCCGCTTATTGTACCTGGTGAGCGCGCCATCGCGGGCGGGGGAGGAGGGCGGCGTCTTAAACCTGTCCCCAAATGTAGCAAAAGGTAACGTTTTGAACCCGTCCCTAAACGTATCATGGGTGAGGTGAGTTGACGGTCAGGGGGAGATTCGATGATCAAGATGTTCGCGAGCGACCTGGACGGGACGCTGCTCAACTACTTCCACCGCGCCGACCGCGTGATCCGCGCCGCCGTGCGCGAGGTCACGGAGTCGGGCGCGCACATGGTGATCGCCACGGGCCGCACGGCGCGCACCGGCGCGTCGCAGGGGTTCGGCGACCTTCCCATCGAGGTGGTGGGCTCGAACGGCTCCATCATCCGCGGCACGCGCGGCGAGCTGCTCAAGGCGTTCGTCATCGATCCCGCGCTCGTCGAGGAGCTGCTGTGCGCCTTCCCGCAGCTCGTGTTCGAGTGCGTCGCGCCCGACGGCTCCTTCCTCACGGGCACGCTCGAGGCATGGATGGCGTCGTTCGCGGGCAGCAGCGGCGTCACGCGCCGCGCCATGATGCGCCGCAACCGCCGCCGCGCCCTCGCGGACGAGACCATGCACTTCGAGCAGACGCCCGCGCAGGCGCTCGCGCACGACATCTGCAAGCTCAACGTGCGCACGCAGGACGAGGGGCTCAAGCGCGAGCTCTCGGCGTACCTCGCCGACCATGCGGACGCGCTCGTGAACGCGCCGTTCAAGCCCGTGATGTTCGAGATCTCGAGCGCCGGCGTGAACAAGGGCGAGGGCCTCGCGTGGCTCGCGTCCTATCTGGGCATCTCCGAGGACGAGGTCGCGGTGTACGGCGACGGCGGCAACGACATCCAGATGCTCGAGCGCTTCGCGCACGCCTACGCGCCTGCGAACGCCGACGAGGAGGCGAAGCGCGCGGCGGGCACCGTCCTCGGGCAGAGCGCGCTCTATTCCGTGTCTCGGCACATGGTGCGTACCGTCCGGCGGCAACGTGGGTACTATTCCATTGGCTGACATTCGACCAGTCTGATGGGAATGATAAAAACCAGACAGGCTGGATTTTATCATTTCGGGAAGGACGCGCATGTTCGATGCTTCTACCCTGCAAGCGCTCGCCTGGGCGGCGGCGGGTTGCGGGTTCACCTGGCTCATGACGACGGCGGGCTCGGCGGTGGTGCTCTTCACGGGGAAGGACCCCGAGCGCGGCAAGCTCGCCCACCACATCTTCCTGGGGTTCGCGGCCGGCGTCATGATCGCCGCAAGCGTGTGGTCGCTGCTGAACCCCGCTATCGAGCAAGCGGAGGAGCTGGGGCAGATCGGGTGGATCCCGGCGGCGGGCGGCTTTCTGCTCGGCGTCGCGTTCCTCATCGCGCTCGATTCGCTCCTGCCGCACCTCCATGCCGACGAGGCCGAGCCCGAGGGCATCCACACGAGCTGGAAGCGCACGACGCTGCTCGTCTCGGCCGTGACGCTGCATAACATCCCCGAGGGCATGAGCGTGGGCCTGCTCTTCGCGATGGCCTCGCAGACGGCCGGCGCGGCGGGCGAGGCGTACCTGGGCATGGCCGTCGCGCTGGCGCTCGGCATCGGGCTGCAGAACTTCCCCGAGGGCGCGGCCGTGTCGCTGCCGCTGCGGCGCGAGGGCTTCAGCCGGTGGAAAGCGTTCGTGGTGGGGAGCCTGTCGGGCATCGTCGAGCCCCTGTTCGGCGTGGTCGTGGTGCTCGCGGCGGGGTGGATCGCGCCCTACATGCCGTGGCTGCTCTCGTTCGCGGCCGGCGCCATGGTCTACGTGGTGGTGGAGGAGCTCATCCCCGAGGCGCACCTGGGCGAGCACTCCAACGTGGGCACGCTCGGCGTCATCGCGGGCTTCGTGATCATGATGGTCCTGGACGTGGCCCTCGGCTAGGAGTCAATGGGGACGGGTTCAATTGACTCAGTGAGTCAAT